>NZ_CP159402.1:900000-1172500 GCF_040500525.1 Azospirillum formosense
CGGTGACCAACGGGGAGTGGCGGGCCTTCATTGAGGACGGCGGCTACCGCAACCCAGCGCTCTGGCTGTCCGACGGCTGGGCCACGGTCAACGCGGAGGGCTGGGAGTCGCCGGCCTACTGGCGGCGCGGCGAGGATGGCGCTTGGCGGGAGTTCACCCTGCTGGGCGAACATCCGCTGGACGATGACGCCCCGGTCTGCCACGTCGGCTTCTACGAGGCGGACGCCTTCGCCCGCTGGGCCGGCAAGCGCCTGCCGACCGAGGCCGAGTGGGAAACCGCCGCCGCCGCGCTGCCCCCCGCCGGCAACACGCTGGGCAGCGGGCTGCTGCGCCCGGCGGCGGCCTCGGCGGGCGACGGCCTCGTCCAGATGTTCGGCGATGTCTGGGAGTGGACGTCCAGCGCCTACAGCGCCTACCCGGGCTTCCACCCCGCCGCCGGGGCGGTCGGCGAATACAACGGCAAGTTCATGGCCAACCAGTATGTGCTGCGCGGCGGATGCTGCGCCACGCCCGACGGCCATGTCCGCGCCACCTACCGGAACTTCTTCTATCCGCACCAACGCTGGATGTTCAGCGGCGTGCGCCTCGCGGAGGACGCTTGATGACCGCAATTTCCGCCGCCCGCGCCCATCCGGCGCAGGGACCGGCGCAGGGCCTGACGCCGGACGACGTGTTCCTGTCCGACGTCCTGGAGGGCTTGTCCCGCCCGGACAAGAGCCTGCCCTGCAAGTACTTCTACGACGCCGAGGGCTCGGCCCTGTTCGACGAGATCTGCACGCTCGACGAATATTACCCGACGCGGACCGAGACCGTGCTGCTGCACGCCCGTGCGGACGAGATCGCCGCTCTCGCCGGGCGCGGCGCCACCCTGGTGGAGCTGGGCAGCGGGTCGAGCGTCAAGGTGCGCATCCTGCTCGACGCGCTGGACGCGCCGGCCATGTATGTGCCGGTGGACATCAGCCGCGACCACCTGATCGCCGCCGCCGCGCGGCTGGCCGGCGACTATCCGGCGGTGACGGTGGTGCCGGTGGCGGCCGACTATGTGCGGGGCTTCGCTCTGCCGCGGGGCGTGGCGCCGGAGCGGACGATGGCCTTCTTCCCCGGCAGCACCATCGGCAATTTCCGACCCGCCGAGGCGATGGCGTTCCTGGACAATCTCGGGCGGCGCCTCGGTGCCGGGGCGCGGCTGCTGATCGGGGTGGACCTGCGCAAGGACCCGGCGGTGCTGGAGGCCGCCTATGACGACGCGCGCGGGGTGACGGCCGCCTTCAACATGAATCTGCTGGCCCGCATCAACCGCGAGCTGGACGGCACCTTCGACCTGAAGCGCTTCGCCCACGTGGCCCGCTACGACACCGGGCGCGGGAGGATCGAGATGCATCTGCGCAGCCTGGACGACCAGACCGTCCGCATCGCCGGCCATCCCATCCGCTTCGCCCGCGGCGAGACGATCCACACCGAGAACTCCTACAAATACTCCGTACCCGGTTTCCGCCGCCTCGCCGCCCGCGCCGGCTGGCGCACGGAGCAAAGCTGGACCGACGAGCGGAGCCTGTTCAGCCTGCACTGGATGGTTCGGCATGGCTGACCCCCTTTGGCATCGGGAACACCGTATCCGGGCCAGGGTTGAGTCCGGTCGAGACTCCGCAACAACGGGACAGGACCCATGACCAGCATCTTCGACCGGATCAAGCAGGACCACGACACCATCCGCCGCCTGCTCGACGCGGCCGAGAAAGCGGACGGCGACGGGCGCGCCGCCTACGAGGACCTGCAGCGCGAGCTGTGGGCCCACGGGAAGATCGAGGAGGCCGTCTTCTACCAGTCGCTGTCCAAGGCGAAGAACACCAAGCAGGAAACCACCGAGGGCCTGAACGAGCACCACATCATCAACGGCTTCCTCGACGAGCTGAACGCCATGCCCGCCGACAGCACCGCCTGGAAGGCCAAGCTCCAGGTGCTGGGCGAGGTCACGCGCCACCACCTCGACGAGGAGGAGGAAGAGCTGTTCGAGGAGGCCAAGAAGGCGCTCGACGACAAGCGCGCCGAGGAGCTGGGCAGCATCTACGGCGAGCGCAAGAAGCAGATGCTGGCCGCCCTGGCCCCGCTGCCCAAGAGCGCGTAGCAGGCGCCTAACGTCAGACGCGACGGGGTTCCGGTGAAACGGAGGGCCGCAGTCTCTTGCGCCGGGGCTTCCCGCCGTGACAGGCTGCGGTCTTCCGTTTCTCTGCACGAACCCTCGCCATGCCCCCGATCGCCAAACCCGCCCCGAAATCCGCCGCCGGCTCGCTCGCCTCCTTCGCACCCTGGGCGGGGGAGGGCGGCGTCCGCGTCTATCTGAGACCGGTCGGGCTGCTGCCCATCGCCGCCTGGAGCGCCGGGGCGGCGGTGCCGCTGGCCGGGGGACGCTTCTCCTTCACCACCGCCGAACTCATCGTCCGGCAGGGGGCTCGGATCGAGCGGGCCTTCGCGCCGCTGACCGAGATCATGGCTTGGGGGTGGGAGCGCGGGACCGCCGTGGCGCAGAGCCTCGACAAGCGGCTGGGCGCTCTGACCCGCGGGCGGGCGCCGTTCGGTGGGCTGGACCTCG
The DNA here is from genome assembly GCF_040500525.1 of Azospirillum formosense. Lineage (NCBI taxonomy): Bacteria > Pseudomonadati > Pseudomonadota > Alphaproteobacteria > Rhodospirillales > Azospirillaceae > Azospirillum > Azospirillum formosense. The sequence continues at coordinate 902,591 of NZ_CP159402.1, forward strand.
GGCGTCCCCGCATCATGGCCATTGTCAACGTGACGCCGGACAGCTTTTCCGACGGCGGCGACTTCTTCGACGCCGGGACCGCCATCGCCCACGGCGAGGCGATGCTGGAGGCCGGCGCCGACCTGCTGGACGTCGGCGGCGAATCCACCCGTCCCGGTTCCGCCCCCGTCTCGCCCGAGGAGGAGGAGGCCCGCGTCCTGCCGGTGGTCCGCCATTTCGCTGCCAGGGGCGCGGTGGTGTCGGTGGACACGCGGCACGCGCGGGTGATGGGCGCGGCGCTCGACGCCGGGGCGGCGCTGATCAACGACGTGGCCGGGCTGCGCGACCCCGGCGCGCTACCGCTGGTGGCGGAGAAGGCGGCCCCCGTGGTCGTCATGCACATGCGGGGCGAACCCGGCACCATGCAGCAGAATCCGACCTACGAGGACGCGGCGCTCGACGTCTTCGACTGGCTGGAGGAGCGGGTGGAGGCCTGCCTCGCCGCCGGGGTGGCGCTGGAGCGCATCGCCGTCGATCCCGGCATCGGCTTCGGCAAGACGGTGGAGCACAATCTCGACATCCTGCGCCACACCGCCCTTTACCACGGGCTGGGCTGCGCCGTGCTGATCGGCCTGTCGCGCAAGGCCCTGATCGGGAAGCTGTCGCGGAGCGAGCCGCCCAAGGAGCGATTGCCCGGTTCGCTGGCCGCCGGTCTGGAAACGCTGAACCAGGGCGCGCACCTCCTGCGTGTTCATGACGTGCCCCAAACGGTCCAGGCGCGCGCCGTCTGGGAGGGGCTGCATCCCGCACGGGTGCCGTGACCGCATGACGCGTGTAACCCTTTGGCGTCTGCGCGGAAGGGTTCTTGACCCTGCCCCCCAGGGCAAGCGATGACATTTTCACACATCCGCGATTGCGGTACAGTGACTGGGCCATTCCCGAGGGTTTTCATGACGCGACACCTGTTCGGCACCGACGGCATCCGCGGCACCGCCAACATCGATCCGATGACGGCGGAAACCGCCCTGCGCGTCGCGATGGCGTCCGCTTTGCAGTTCCGCCGGGGCGACCACCGGCACCGCGTGGTGATCGGCAAGGACACCCGTCTGTCCGGCTATCTGCTGGAGCCGGCGCTGACCGCGGGCTTCATCTCCATGGGCATGGACGTGGTGCTGCTCGGCCCGCTGCCGACGCCCGCCGTCGCCATGCTGACGCGCTCGCTTCGCGCCGACCTCGGCGTGATGATCTCCGCCTCCCACAACCCGTACCAGGACAACGGCATCAAGCTGTTCGGGCCGGACGGCTACAAGCTGTCGGACGCGGTGGAGATCGCCATCGAGACGCGCATGGGCCAGCCCTTCGCGCCGGACCTCGCCGGCTCCGCCGATCTCGGCCGCGCCTCCCGCCTGGAGGACTCGACGGGCCGCTACATCGAGTATGTGAAGAACACCTTCCCGCGCGGCCTGCGGCTGGACGGGTTGAGGATCGTCGTGGATTGCGCCAACGGCGCCGCCTACCGCGTCGCCCCGAAGGTGCTGTACGAGCTGGGGGCCGACGTGATCCCGGTCGGCGTCAACCCGGACGGCCTGAACATCAACAAGGAGTGCGGCGCCACCGCCACCCGGACCCTGCAGGAGCAGGTGGTTGCCCATGGCGCCCATCTGGGCATCGCGCTGGACGGCGACGCCGACCGCCTGATCATGGTCGACGAGGCCGGGCGCGTCGTCGACGGCGACCAGGTGATGGCTCTGATCGCCTCCTCCTGGGCGCAGGCGCAGACGCTGAAGGGCGGCGGCGTGGTCGCCACGGTCATGTCCAACCTGGGCATGGAGCGGCATCTCCAGGGGCTGGGCATCGCGCTGGTCCGAACGCCGGTCGGCGACCGCTATGTGGTGGAACATATGCGCGAGCACGGCTACAACGTCGGTGGGGAGCAGTCGGGGCACGTCGTGCTGTCCGACTATTCCACGACCGGCGACGGGCTGATCGCCGCACTCCAGGTCCTGGCGGTGCTGATCCAGTCCGGCGGCCGGGCGGCCAGCGAGGTCTGCCAGGTCTTCGCCCCGGTGCCGCAGAAGCTGACCAACGTCCGCTTCGCCGCCGGTTCGAAGCCGCTGGAGATCGCCTCCGTCCAGGCGGCGATCCGCGACGGCGAGGCGCGGCTGAACGGGTCGGGACGCATCCTGATCCGCAAGTCGGGGACCGAGCCGGTGATCCGCGTCATGGCGGAAGGCGACGACGAAGGGCTGGTGAACGCGGTGGTGGCCGACATTGCCGGCGCCATCACGGACGCCGCCCGGCTGGAGACCGCCTCCTAAGGCCCACCCTCCAACCAGACGACCAGACGGAAGCAATCCCGATGCAGGCCCACCCGATCAACGGCCGTGTTCTCATCGTCGCCGGGTCCGATTCCGGCGGCGGTGCCGGCATCCAGGCGGACATCAAGGCGGTCAGCGCGCTGAACGCCTTCGCCATGACGGCCATCGCGGCGCTGACCGCGCAGAACACGACGGGGGTCTATGGTGTGCTGCCCGTGGATCCGGCCTTCGTCGCCCTGCAGATGAAGGTGGTGCTGGAGGATCTCGGGGCCGACAGCATCAAGATCGGCATGCTCGCCAACGCCGCCGTCATCGAGGCGGTGGCCGGCGAGTACGAGGAGCGGGCGATCAACGTTCCGCTGGTCGTCGATCCGGTGATGGTCTCAAAAAGCGGCCATTTCCTGCTGGAGCCGGACGCGGTGCAGACCCTGCGCAAGCGCCTGCTGCCCCATGCGGAGTTGGTCACCCCCAACCTGCCGGAGGCGGAGGCGCTGACCGACATCCCGGTGCGCAACCTGGACGACATGCGCCGCGCCGCCGAGATGATCCGCACCTTCGGGCCGAAGTCCGTCCTGCTGAAGGGCGGCCATCTGGAGGACGAGCGGCTGTGCGACCTGCTGCTCACCGAGGACGGCGAGGAGGTGTTCGAGGGGCGGCGCATCCACACCCCGCACACCCACGGCACCGGCTGCACCCTGGCCTCGGCCATCGCCGCCGGCATCGCCCAGGGGCTGGGCGTGCGCGATTCGGTGGCCCGCGCCCGCGCCTATGTGGATGAGGCCATCCGCTCCGCTCCCGGTTTCGGGCACGGCCATGGCCCGCTGAACCATCTGCACACGGTCCGGCCGTTCCCGTAAGGGCGCGGCCGCTCCGCCTTTATCTCATCATACGATCGACAGCATCGCGGTCTGCGGGTTGTCCAGCAGGTCGGCCAGCGTGCGCAGGCCGCGCGCCAGCTCGTCCCGGCTGTGCGGGTGGCAGAGGCCCAGCCGCACGGCGTGGGGGGCGCTGGCCCGGCCCACGGCGAACACGTCGCCGCCCGTCACCTTCACGCCGCGGCGCAGCGCCTCGGCGATGAAGTCGTCGCGCCGCCAGGGCTCGGGCAGGACCAGCCAGAGATGCTGCGCCGAAGCGTGCCCGCAGACGGCGCTGGCGGGCAGGATGGAGCGGGCGATCTGCTGGCGGGCCATGGCTTCCCCGCGCTGGGCCTCGGCGATGCGGTCGGCGCTGCCGTCTGTGATCCAGCGCGTCGCGACCTCCGGCGGCAGGGGCGGGGAGGAGTATTGCAGGGCGCGGATGACCGCCTCCACCCGCGGCACCAGGGCCGGCGGAGCGACCACATAGCCGACGCGCAGCCCGGCCGACACGCTCTTGGACAGGCTGTTCACATAGACCGTGACGTCCGGGGCGATGGCCTGGATGGGCTTCGCGTCGTGGACCAGGAAGCCGAAGACGTCGTCTTCGACCAGCACCACCCCGTAGCGGCGGGCGATGGCCGCGATCTCCACCCGCCGGGCCTGCGGCATGACGGAGGCGGTGGGGTTGTGCAGGGTCGGCACCAGATACAGCGCCTTGGGCGCCAGGCGGCGGCAGGCGCTGTCGAAACTGTCCGGCACCACGCCATGCTCGTCGATGGCAATGCCTTCCAGGTGGTAGCCCTCGATCGCGCTCAGCGTCTTCATGCCGTAGTTGGTCAGCCGCTCCGTCAGCACCACGTCGCCGGGGCGGGCCACCGCGGCCAGCGCCACCGCCATGGCGTTCTGCGCGCCGGTGGTCAGCAGGACCGTATCGGGGGAGGCCGCCGCCCGGTGCTGCCGCGTCAGCCATTGCGCTCCGGCCGCGCGGTGGGCGGGCAGGCCGGCGTGCGGCGCGTACTCCAGCAGCGACCCCAGGTTCGGCGAGGCGCCGATGGCGGCAAGGGTGGCGCCCATCATCGGCACCGACATCGGATGCTCCGGCGTCACGACGGTCATGTTGATGACGGACGGTTCCGGCCGCGGCGTCCAGGTGAAGGGGTCGGACGGGGGCATGTGGCGCTGCCCCTGCACAAAAGTGCCGCGCCCGACCTCGCCGCCGATGAGCCCGCGCTTCTCCGCTTCCGTGTAGGCGCGGGTGATCGTCCCGACGGTGACGCCGAGGCGGTAGGCGAGGTCGCGGTGGGTGGGAAGCCGGGTGCCGGGAGCGAGCCGTCCGTTGGCGATGTCGTCGGACAGGGCGTCGGCGATGGCGCGGTAACGGGGGCCTTGCCGGCCCTCCAGATCGGGAACCCAATTTGTCATAGGGACAATGATGACATTGTGCCGATCCTCCGGCAAGTGTCACCGCATTGTCGCGATTGTGTGTGTCCGGCTGCGCCGCGCGCGCGGGAACCCGGACGGCCAAGCGGGCGTTGCAGTCAGGACCGCCCGGCGCTGCTTCGGCATCCCTTTCGCGCCGGGCACAGCCGGGAGAATTCAGGCATGAGCGCCGAAAACGCCATCCGACACACCTATGACCGCTTCTTTGGAGGCGCGCAGAATCTCGGGCCGCTGGAACGCGCCGTGTCCACCGGCCTCGGCCTCGTCATGGCGGCGGGCGGCGTGCGCCGCGGCGCCGACGTGCGGGGCGCCATCATGGGGCTGGCCGGCGCCGCCCTGGTGGCCCGCGGCATGAGCGGGCACTGCCCGCTGAAGGCCATGGTGGCCGACGAGGACCACGATCGCCTCTCCGGCCCGCGCTCCGAGCGCTACAGCCCGGGCGAGGGGCCGCTGGAGCGCACGCCGGCCCGCACCGGCTCCTATTCCTGACGGAACGGGACGGTCACGGAGTGACGGTCACGAGGATGAGGAAGCGGCGCGGCGCCGCCGCTTCCATTCCTTCCAACGCCGCTCGCCGCGCACCAGCGCGCGGTTGATCGGCGGGCGAAGAAACGGAACGTCGTAGGCGAGCAGCACGAGGCCGAGAGGCAGCATCCAGATGCCCAGCACGGGCAGGAAGCTGAGCAGCCCGCCGACAATCAGCAGCAGCCCGGCGGGGACGCGCACCCAGGTCGCCCGCGGCTCGCGGAGCCAGGCCAGCACCCGCGCCATGGAGTCGGGAAGCTTCTCCTGGATGCGATCCACCCGCCGCTCGAGGCGTCTGTGGTGCTGGTCGCTCAACGCGGCACTCTCCATCTTGTCGATCCGGCCCTGATGGTTGTCGTTCGGCTGCGGCGGCGCCCCGGATCACCGGACCGGCCGCTCCCAAGCCGCCATATGGGAACCGCCAGGCGTGTTCCAAGCTCCCGTCCGTGTGGAACCCGCGAGGCGGCGGGTCTCTTGAAAGGCGTCGGCCACACGGCCAACTATTAGGGCAATCAGGGTCCGGGCCCCTCTGGCAGCCGAGTCGCCGGTCACGAGGTCGGGGGCTGCGATGTCGGATCCCTTCATCTGCTTTTGCGCCGACGGGCGTGACCGCATCTGGAGGGTCTTTCGACGGACAGCGCAGCCGTGCCTTCCCGCCGCCGCTTGTCCGCGGCCGATCCGCCGCCCGCTTTGCCGCCGGGGGACTCCGCCGGTCTAAGGCCCGCCGCTAGAGGCTTGAACGAGGGAGTTTTCGCAATGTTCGACCAGTATCCCAACCAGAGTCGTTGGGGCGCGGGCGCCGCGGGCGTGGACCGTGCGGCGTTCGACGAGGGCCTGCGCAAGCACATGCTGCGGGTCTACAACTTCATGATGCTCGGCCTTGGCGTGACGGGGCTGGTGGCGCTGTTCGTGGCGAGCACGCCGGCGCTGTATGTGCCGATCTTCACGACCCCGCTGAAGTGGGTGGTGATGCTGGCGCCGCTGGCCTTCATCATGGTGCTGTCCTTCCGCTTCCACGCGATGTCGGCCAGTGCGCTGCAGGGTCTGTTCTGGGCCTTCTGCGCGGTGATGGGCGTGTCGATGGCGTCGATCTTCCTGGTCTTCACCGGGGCCAGCGTGGCGCGGGTGTTCTTCATCACCGCGGCGATGTTCGCGGCGATGAGCCTGTGGGGCTACACCACCAAGGCCGACCTGTCGAAGATGGGCTCGTTCCTGATGATGGGCCTGATCGGCATCGTCATCGCCAGCCTGGTCAACATCTTCGTCGGCTCCAGCGCGCTGCAGTTCGCCATCTCGGTCATCGGCGTGGTCATCTTCACCGGCCTGACCGCCTACGACACCCAGCGCATCAAGGAGGAGTACGCCGAGGGCTACGGACACGAGACCAACACCAAGCTCGCCGTCATGGGCGCCCTCTCCCTCTACCTCAACTTCATCAACCTCTTCCAGATGCTCCTCCAGCTCATGGGCAACCGCGAGTAACGGGACCGCATCGGGCGCATCACAAGCGCTTTGCCGGGCCGGCCGCGTTCCGCGGCCGGCCTTTTTCATGCCCGGAGGGTGAGGTCGCCTTGGATCGGGATCGTCCAAACGGATGTGTCACCGGTGGGTGTGGCTGCCGGGATACATCCGACATCGGAAATGTAATGGTGACAATAATGACATTGACCGGGACGATTGCGCGGACATAATCGCCATTGTCTCGATTGTTCGGGGCTGAATGTTTTGACGAAGGAGGCATGTCATGCGCACCACAGAAGCGACCCGGTCGTCCGGATCGTCCTCGTTCACGACCGTCTTCAAGGTCATCGCGCGCGCCCTTTCCGTCGGCATCCGCCCCGTCTGGCTCGTGATGGAGGCCGGCCTGAACGGCTATGAGCGGTGGCGGCAGCGGCAGGCGCTGATGCGGCTGGACGACCATCTGCTGAAGGACATCGGCGTGTCCCGCGCCGACGTGGACAGCGAAGTCAACAAGCCCTTCTGGCGGAGCTGAGCGGATGAGCGCCGATGCGATCCTCTACGCCGTCGAGCCCGACCTGACCGCCGACGCCTTCATCGACGTGCTGCACCGCTCCGGGCTGGCCGAGCGCCGCCCCGTAGCGGACCGCCCGCGCGTGGAGGCGATGCTGCGCAACGCCGGCCTGATCGTGACCGCCCGAAACGTGGACGGCGATCTGGTCGGCGTCGCGCGGTCCGTCACCGATTTCGCCTTCTGCTGCTACCTGTCGGACCTCGCCGTCGACCGCGCCTGTCAGGGGCGCGGCATCGGCAAGGAGCTGATGCGCCGCACCCGCGCCGCGGTGGGGGAGGGCGTGACCTGCCTTCTCCTGTCGGCGCCCAAGGCGGTCAGCTTCTACGAGGCGGCGGGGATGGAGCGGCACGCCCAGGCGTTCCTGTTCACCGAGAAACCCTAAGGAGGCACCGTGCGCCTTCCCCTGTATCAGGTCGATGCCTTCGCGGACGCGGTGTTCGCGGGCAACCCGGCGGCGGTCGTGCCGCTTGAGGACTGGCTTCCCGACGCGACGCTCCAGGCCATCGCGGCGGAAAACAACCTGGCGGAAACCGCCTTCTTCGTCCGCCGCGGCGACGGTTACGAGATCCGCTGGTTCACCCCCACGGTCGAGGTGGATCTGTGCGGCCACGCCACGCTGGCCTCGGCCTTCGTCATCGCGACGATGCTGGAGTGGGGCTGCCCGCGCATCGATTTCGCCACCCGGGAAGCCGGAACCCTCAGCGTCACCCGCAACGGTGACTTCTACACGCTGGATTTCCCGAGCCGCCCGCCGGAACCGTTGGCGGAGCCGCCGGCCGGCCTGCTCGACGCGCTGGGCGGACCGCCGCCGACGGCGGTGCTGAAGGCGCGCGACCTCCTGGTCGTCTACGAGGACGAGGCGACCGTGCGCGCCCTGGCGCCCGACATGAGCGCCCTGGCCCGGCTGGAGGATTTCTACGCCGTCATCGTGACGGCGCCGGGCAGCGGCGGCGTTGACGTCGTTTCCCGCTTCTTCGCGCCGGCCCAGGGGATTCCCGAAGACCCGGTGACCGGCTCCGCCCATTGCACGCTGACCCCTTATTGGGCGCGGCGGCTGGGCAAGGAGCGGCTGAAGGCCCGGCAGGTCTCGGCCCGTGGTGGCGCGCTGTCCTGCGAACTGGCGGGCGACCGCGTGAAGATCGCCGGGAAAGCGGTTCTCTATATGGATGGCGCCATCTACATTTAGCACCGTCCACACGAGGACCAATGGAACGGGAGGGCAGCGGGCATGGCGGGGCGATATTTCGAGGATTTCCGCGCTGGTGACGTGATCGACACCGAAGGGGCGACGGTCACCGACAGCCAGATCATGGATTTCGCCCAGCGCTTCGACCCGCAGCCCTTCCACATGGACGCGGTGGCCGCCGCGGAGGGGCCGTTCGGCGGGCTGATCGCCAGCGGTTTCCACACCCTGTCCCTGACCTTCCGCCTGTTCCGCGACACCGGGGCCATCACCGGCACCAGCCTGGGCGGCTCTGGCGGCGACGAACTGCGCTGGCTGCGCCCGGTGCGGCCCGGCGACACGCTGCGCGTCCGGGTGGAGGTGCTGGAGGCCATCCCGCACCGCCGCGGCGACCGCGGCACGGTGCGGCTGGCCTACACCACGCTGAACCAGCATGGCGAGGCGGTGATGACCATCACCCTGAACCACATCGTGGCGACCCGCAGCGTTCCCGCGGAATAGCGCCGCCGACAGGCCCGCGGAAGAGGAAGGAACCGAATAGGAAAGACAAGCGCGGCCTGTCCCGTCGCGCGTCTTGATCCGCAGGCCCGGCCCCTGTATAGCCTCGCCCCTTCCATCACGGCGGGGGTTCCCATGACGGCTTGCGGCCTCGATTTCGGCACGTCCAACACGACGCTCGGCGTGCGGACGGCGTCCGCGGGTGCCGGCACGGGGGAGGGCGGTTACGGCCTGCTTCCCCTGGACGGCCCGCGGACGACCCTGCCCAGCGCCGTCTTCTTCGATTTCGAAGCCGACGCGGTGACGGTCGGGCAGGCGGCCGTCGACGCCTATGCGTCGGGTGTCGAGGGGCGCCTGATGCGCTCCATCAAGTCGATGCTGGGCACGGACCTGATCGACGCCGACACCGCGCTGCGCAAGGGCCGCATCACCTTCCGGGCGGTCATCGCCACCTTTCTGGCCGCGGTCAAGGAGCGCGCGGAGACCGCGCTCGGCGGCGAGTTGACCGACGTGGTGCTGGGCCGCCCGGTTCATTTCGTCGACGGCGACCCGGCCGGTGACGCCGCGGCGGAAGAGGCTTTGGGCGAGATCGCCCGCTCCGTCGGCTTCCGTGGCATCTCCTTTCAGTACGAGCCCATCGCCGCCGCGCTCGACTACGAGCAGCAGGTGGAGCGGGAGGAGTTGGCCCTGATCGCCGACATCGGCGGCGGCACGTCGGACTTTTCCATCGTCCGCATCGGGCCGGAGCGGCGCGGGCGGGCCGACCGCGGCGCCGACATCCTGGCCAACGACGGCATCCGGGTCGGCGGGACCGACTTCGACCGCGACCTGTCGCTGGCGACGGCCATGCCGCTGCTGGGCCATGGCAGCGCCATGAAGCGCCCCGGTCTGCTGGCGCCTAAGCATCTGTTCTTCGATCTGGCGACTTGGTCGAAGATCAACTTCCTCTACACCGCCAAGGCGATGGCCGATCTGGAGCGCCTGAAGCGCGATTCCGCGACTCCGGACCGCATCGAGCGGCTGATCGGCGTGGTCGAGCACCGGCTGGGCCACGCCTTGGCCATGGCGGTGGAGCGCACCAAGATCGCCCTGTCCGACGGCCCGGAGGCCGGCTTGCTCTTGGATTGGGGCGGCGGCGGCATGACGCGCCCGGTGTCGGTGGACGAGCTGAACCAAGCGACGGCGATCTTGGCGGGCCGCATCGGCGGGCGGGTGCGGGCCTGTCTGGCTGAGGCCGGCACGCTGCCGGCGGAGATCGACGCGGTGTTCCTGACTGGCGGCTCTACGCTGCTGCCGCAGGTGCGGGCGGCCATCCTGGCCGAACTTCCCGGCGCCCGCGTGGTGGAGGGCAACATCTTCGGCTCGGTCGGCACCGGCCTGACCATCGAGGCGGCGCGGCGCTTCGGCACCGCCTGAAACGTCCCTCAAGTCCCGGACACGAAAAAGCCCACCGACGTTGCCGCCGGAGGGCTTTTTCGTGCTCTGTTCCATGGTTCGGCGCTCCGGTGGTGCCCGCCGCGCCGCGAGGGCAAGGCGGACACCGGAAACCGGCGGACCGAGGCCCGAAGGATCAGACCGAGTAGTACATCTTGTACTCGATCGGGTGCGGCATGGTCTCGAAGGCCAGCAGCTCCTCGGTGCGCAGCTCGATGTAGGACTCGATCATGTCCTTGGTGAACACGTCGCCCTTCTGCAGGAAGGCGCTGTCGGCCTTCAGGCTGTCCAGGGCCTCGCGCAGCGAGCCGCAAACCGTCGGAACCTTGGCCAGCTCTTCGGCCGGCAGGTCGTACAGGTTCTTGTCCATCGCGTCGCCCGGATGGATCTTGTTCTGGATGCCGTCCAGGCCGGCCATCAGCAGGGCGGCGAAGGCCAGGTACGGGTTGGCCGACGGGTCCGGGAAGCGGACCTCGACGCGCTTGCCCTTCGGCGAGGCGACGTACGGGATGCGGCAGGAGGCCGAACGGTTGCGGGCCGAGTAGGCCAGCAGAACCGGAGCCTCGTAGCCCGGGACCAGACGCTTGTAGGAGTTGGTCGTCGGGTTGGTGAAGGCGTTCAGCGCCTTGGCGTGCTTGATGATGCCGCCGATGTAGTACAGGGCCAGCTCCGACAGGTCGGCGTACTGGTTGCCGGCGAACAGCGGCTGGCCTTCCTTCCAGATCGACTGGTGCATGTGCATGCCCGAGCCGTTGTCGCCGAAGACGGGCTTCGGCATGAAGGTCGCGGTCTTGCCGTAGGCGTGGGCGACGTTGTGCACGACGTACTTGTAGTACTGCATGTTGTCGCCGGTGCGGACCAGCGTGTCGAACTTGATGCCCAGCTCATGCTGCGAGGCGGCCACCTCGTGGTGGTGCTTCTCGACCGGCACGCCCATCTCGGCGAGCACGCTCAGCATCTCGGCGCGCAGGTCCGAGCCGCTGTCGATCGGAGCGACCGGGAAGTAGCCGCCCTTGACGCCCGGGCGGTGGCCCAGGTTGCCGTCCTCATAGTCCTTGTCCGAGGTGTACGGGCCTTCCTCCGAGTCGAACTCGTAGGACACCTTGTTCATCTCGACCTTGAACTTCACGTCGTCGAAGACGAAGAACTCGGCTTCCGGGCCGAAGTAGGCGGTGTCGCCGATGCCGGCCGACGCCATGTACTTCTCGGCGGCCTTCGCGATGCCGCGCGGGCAGCGGGCGTAGGGCTGGCCGGTCGACGGCTCGTACACGTCGCAGAGGATGTTCAGCGTCGGCTGGGCCGAGAACGGGTCCATGACGGCGGTGGTCGGGTCGAGCTGGAGGATCATGTCCGACTCGTTGATCGCCTTCCAGCCGGCGATCGAGGAGCCGTCGAACATGATGCCGTCCTCGAACACGTCCTCGTCGATGGTCGAGACGTGCTGGGCGGTGTGGTGCAGCTTGCCGCGCGGGTCGGTGAAGCGGAGGTCCACGTACTTGACGTCGTGTTCCTTGATCAGGTCGAAGACCTTGCTGATGTCGGACATATCTCTTTTTCCACGCTTAAGAGGTTTGGGTCCCGCTGCGTCAAACCGACCAAGGGGCGGGTGACGGCGCTCGCGGCGGACGTTATGTCATGCCTTTCCCAAGCACACAACGTGACAGCACAAAAAGTCGCGCCGGGAGGGGCGTCCGCGCACGGATCGTTCCGCTTGCGGTTGCGACGGTCCGTGCCGGCCGGCACTGCGTCGGCCGGCTCTGCGTCGGTTGTGGGCGGGGCTGGTTCATGTTGGCCGGTGGTCGGGTTCTCGGGACGCGATCAGATCGCGTCGCCTCCCTTCTCGCCGGTCCGGATGCGGACAACTTCTTCCACGGGGGTGACGAAGATCTTGCCGTCGCCGATGCGGCCGGTGTGGGCGGCCTGCTGGATCGCCTCGATCGCCCGCTCCACCAGGGAGTCCTCCATCACCACCTCGATCTTCACCTTCGGCAGGAAGTCGACCACATACTCCGCGCCGCGGTACAGCTCGGTGTGCCCCTTCTGACGGCCGAAGCCCTTGGCCTCGGTGACGGTGATGCCCTTGATGCCGACCTCGTGAAGGGCTTCCTTCACTTCGTCGAGTTTGAACGGCTTAATGATGGCTTCGATCTTCTTCATGGGTCTCTCGTGTACGAGGTGCCAACGCCGGCAGGCACCGTCCACGGCTCTGCCGACAGTCCGATGTAAAGCACGTTGCGTGCCAATCGGAGCGGTTGCGATCCGGCTGCGTGGGATGCCGGGCCGCAGCGGGCCGATGCCACCGCGGGCGGCACGCGACTGCCAACGGATAGGGCGAAGTGAACAATATTTGTGCACACGCTGCAAGCAATCCGCGCAGCCGTCTCCGTTCGGAGGGGGTAGCGCGGCCTTTTCGCATTGATGAATGCGGTGAAAAATAGAGCTTGACCCGCCCCGTCCCTTGGGGCAAATAGGCGACCCCGGTGGCGGTGGTAGCTCAGTTGGTAGAGCTCTCGGTTGTGGTCCGAGCGGTCGTGGGTTCGAGTCCCATCCATCGCCCCAGTCCTCCTTGACGGTGGATGCGCCTGCCTCGTGAAGTGTTCACGCCGGCGTTGCATCGGCCGAAGGGGTGACGGGGCTTTTGCGGACGGATTTTCCGTTCCCCGGTGGCGGTGGTAGCTCAGTTGGTAGAGCTCTCGGTTGTGGTCCGAGCGGTCGTGGGTTCGAGTCCCATCCATCGCCCCATTCTCCCTTTCCAATTCCCGTGCCAGACCGGCCGGTCCTTCCATTCGTCTTGTGCCCGGCTATGCTGCGGCCGTCGCGGTGCTTATTGTGCCGGGTGACGGTGATGCGGGGTTGCGGCGGGTGGAGGCGATGGACGAACTGCTTTCCGTGGCGGAGATGTTCCGCGCCGACGCGCTGACCATGGCGGGCGGCGTGCCGGGGCCCGTGCTGATGGAAGCGGCGGGCGCCGCGGTGGTGCGTGCGGTCTGCGAGCGCTGGGCGCCGCACCCGACCGTCGTCCTGTGCGGGCCGGGCAACAACGGCGGCGACGGATTCGTCATCGCGCGTCTTCTTCTCGAAGCGGGCTGGCCGGTGCGTCTGGCCCTGCTGGGATCGCGCTCCGCCCTGCGCGGCGACGCGGCGGTGGCCGCCGGACGCTGGACCGGCCCGGTGGAGGCCGCCGACCCCTGGCTGCTGGACGGCAATCCCCTGGTCATCGACGCGCTGTTCGGGGCCGGACTCGCCCGCCCGCTCGACGGCATGGCGAAGGAGGTCGTCGAGGCGATGGCGGGCCGCACCGTCGTCGCCGTGGACGTGCCGAGCGGCCTGCACGGCGACAGCGGCCAGGTGATGGGGGTGGCCCCGCAGGCGGCGCTGACCGTCACCTTCTTCCGCCGCAAGCCCGGCCATCTGCTGCTGCCGGGCCGCGTCCTCTGCGGCGAACTGGTGGTCGCCGACATCGGCATTCCCGACACCGTGCTCGACGCCATCGCGCCGCGAACCCTGGTGAACGGTCCCGACCTGTGGCGGCAGCGCTACCCCTGGCCGCGGTTCGACGCGCACAAATACGCGCGGGGGCATGCTGTGGTGCTCGGCGGGGCGCGGATGACCGGCGCGGCGCGGCTGTCGGCGCGGGGCGCGCTGCGCGCCGGGGCGGGGCTGGTCACGGTGGCCTGTCCGCCCGACTCGGTGCCGGTCTACGCCGCCGGCTCGCCCAGCCTGATCGTGACCGACGTCGCGGACGGCGCGGCCTTCGCGGTCCTGCTGGCCGACCCGCGCAAGAACGCGGTGCTGCTGGGGCCGGGCGCCGGGGTCGGGGAGGGCACGCGGGGCCACGTCCTCGCCGCCCTGGGCGCGGGCAAGGCCTGCGTTCTGGACGCCGACGCGCTGACCAGCTTCGCCGAGTCGCCCGCCGACCTGCTCGACCGGCTGGGCGGCCGCTGCCTGCTGACCCCGCACGAGGGCGAGTTCGCCCGGGTCTTTCCGGACATCGCGGCGCAGGAGGGCGGCAAGCTGACGCGCGCCCGCGCCGCGGCGGCGCGTTGCGGCGCGGTCGTTCTTCTGAAGGGTGCCGACACGGTGGTCGCGGCGCCGGACGGGCGGGCCGTCGTCAACGCCAACGCCCCGGCCGATCTGGCGACCGCCGGGTCGGGGGACGTGCTGGCGGGAATCGCGCTCGGGCTGATCGCCCAGGGGATGGACGCCTTCGACGCCGCCTGCGCCGCGGTCTGGCTGCATGGCGAGGCGGCTGGCGCCTTCGGGCCGGGGCTGATCGCCGAGGATCTGCCGGACGCGCTGCCGGGGGTGCTGAGGCGGCTCAAGGCGGGCGGGCGCTGACCCGGCGTCCCCGGGGCATACATACGCCTGGGCAGGGGGCTTACTCTTAAGGCCGGGCTCAAGCTATGGCTTGCCGAGCGCGCGCCCGCACGCCAGACTCTGGGTATGAGCGAGACGCCCAACACCAAACACGCCGAGACCAAGCCCACCGAGCCCGTCCCCGGCCAGTCCGCCGCTATCGGGGCGGGAACGCCGCCGGGCTTGCTCGACCGCACCCTGGACACGCTGCGCGCGGGCTGGCGCGAGATCGCCGCCTCCGCCCGCGGGGCGGTCGGCGCCGCGCCGCGCGCCAATCTGCCCAAGGAGGACGCCGAGCGGCTGAAGGAGCAGATCGAAGCCTGCCTGGAGGGTCGCGGCGGCGAGGTGTCGGCGCGGGCGCGGGCGGCGCAGCTCGGCCGCACCTATCTGGCGCTGGACGGGCAGGGGCGGCGCAACTTCCTGATGATGCTGGCGCGCGATTTCGACGTGGACCGCGCCGCCGTCGATCAGGCGATGGCCACCTTCCAGACGGCGGGCGACCCGGTGTCGCGCGGCCATGCCGAGCGTGCCCTGCGCCGCGCGCTGGAGCCGCCGCGGCTGCGCCTGCTCACCCAGTTCAACGGCCTGCCGGAAGGGGTGAAGTTCCTGGTCGACCTGCGCGCCGAGCTGATGGAAATGGCGCGCGGCGAGCCGCTGCTCCAAGCGCTGGAGGACGATCTCAAGAGCCTGCTGCGCAACTGGTTCGACGTCGGCTTCCTGGAGATGCGCCGCATCACCTGGGACAGCCCGGCCTCGCTCTTGGAGAAGCTCATCAAGTACGAGGCGGTGCACGAGATCAGCGGCTGGCGGGACCTGAAGGACCGCCTCGATTCCGACCGCCGCTGCTTCGCCTTCTTCCACCCGCGCATGCCGAACGAGCCGCTGATCTTCGTCGAGGTCGCGCTGGTCCAGAGCATGTCGGACAATGTCCAGGCGCTGCTCGATCCCTCCGCCCCGGTCTGCGACCCGAAGAGCGCCGACAGCGCCATCTTCTATTCCATTTCCAACGCCCAGGTCGGCCTGGCGGGAATCAGCTTCGGCAACTTCCTGATCAAGCGGGTGGTGGACGGGCTGGCCGGCGAGTTCCCCAACATCAAATGCTTCGCCACCCTGTCGCCGATTCCCGGCTTTCGCCGCTGGCTGGACCGGGAATTGGCCGTGCGCGGTGATTCGCTGCTCACCCCGCCCGAGGCAGAACGCATCGCGGAGGTCATGGCCGTCCGTCCGGGCGCCGGCGAATCGGACATGGACGCCGAGGCGGACGAGCGTCCGGTGCTGGCTGGCGCCCTGGCTCTGCCCGACTGGCACAGCGACGAGGAGCTGCAGAAGCAGTTGCGCGGCCCGCTGATGCGGCTGTGCGCGCATTACCTGACGACGGCGCGCGCGTCGGACCGCCGCGGCGAACGGCCGGGCGCCGCCCCGGCGCGGGCGCTCGACCCGGTCGCGCACTTCCACCTCAGCAACGGCGCCCGCATGGAACGGCTGAACTGGCTGGGCGACCGGTCGCCCAAGGGGGTGCGGCAGTCCTGCGGCATGATGATCAACTACCGCTACAAGCTGGGCGAAATCGACGCCAACCACGAGGCTTACCGGGGGGAGGGCAAGGTCAACGCCTCGTCCGCGATCCGGTCGTTGGGCAAGGGGGGCGCGTGAGCCGGTCCGCCCTTCCGCGCGGTCCCTCCCGGGGCACCCTCCAATGGCGTGCGGAACGGCGCCCATTTTGCCTGTTTGCGGCGCGAACCCTGTGCTATAGAGCGGACTTCGCCGGCAGTCCGTCGGGTGTTCCGCACCCGTCGCGGGCTGTCTATGCCATTGCGGGCGTGGCGGAACTGGTAGACGCGCCGGATTTAGGTTCCGGTGACTTCGGTCGTGGGGGTTCGAGTCCCTTCGCCCGCACCATGGCAACAGCTTGGACCGCATGGGAACACACGGTCTCGGGCCGCCCGGACGGGCGCCGCCGGGCCGGACAACGAGATAGGCTTTCGTTCCGATGAACATCACCGAGACCAGCGCCGACGGCCTGAAGCGCGAGTACAAGGTCGTCATTTCCGCCCAGGATATCGAACAGAAGGTGCAGGGCCGGCTCGAAGAGCTGCGCCGGACGGTGCAGCTCCCCGGCTTCCGTCCGGGCAAGGTGCCGGTTGCCGTGATCAAGCAGCGCTACGGCGGCAGCGTGCTGGCCGAGGCTCTGGAGGATGCGATCGCCGACAGCTCGCGCCAGGCGCTGAACGAGCGCGGCCTGCGCATCGCCATGCAGCCGAAGATCAACGTCGAGAAGTACGAGGACGGCGGCGACCTGTCCTACACCATGGGCGTCGAGCTTCTGCCGGACGTCGAGCCGGGCGATCTCAGCGGCCTGGAGCTTGAGAAGCCGGTCGCCACGGTCGAGGACTCGGCCGTCGACGAGGCGCTGACCCGTCTGGCCTCCGCCCATTCGGTGCAGGCCCCGGTCACCGAGGACCGTGCGGCCGAGAAGGGCGACATCGCCGTGATCGACTTCGCCGGTTCGGTCGACGGCGAGGCCCTGCCGGGCATGGACGGCAAGGACTACCCGCTGGAGCTGGGCGCCAACCAGTTCGTTCCGGGCTTCGAGGACCAGCTGATCGGCGCCAAGGCCGGCGAGCACCGCACGGTGAAGGTCACCTTCCCGGCGGACTACCCGCACGACCGTCTGAAGGGCGCGGACACCGTGTTCGAGGTGGACGTCAAGGAGCTCCGCAAGAACGTTCCGGCCGAGGTCAACGACGACCTCGCCAAGGAGTTCGGCATGGAGAGCCTGGAGAAGCTGCGCGAGGCCGTCGGCGACCGCATCAAGAGCGAGTACGCCAACGTGTCGCGCCTGCGCGTCAAGCGCCAGCTCCTCGACAAGCTGGCCGAGGCCCACTCCTTCGAGGTCCCGCCGGGCATGGTGGACGTCGAGTTCGAGGGCATCTGGCAGCGCCTTCAGCAGGAGCTGAAGAACGGCACGGCCGGCGAGGACGCCGGCAAGCCGGAAGAGGAGCTGAAGGCCGAGTACCGCGGCATCGCCGAGCGCCGCGTGCGCCTGGGCCTGCTGCTGTCGGAGATCGGCCGCCGCAACGACATCCAGGTGACCCAGGACGAGATCAACCGCGCCCTGATCGCGGAAGCCCGCCGCTTCCCCGGCCAGGAGCGTCAGGTGTTCGAGTTCTTCAAGCAGAACCGGGAAGCGCTGGAAAACCTCCGCGCCCCGATCTTCGAGGACAAGGTCGTCGACTACATCCTGGACCAGGCCAAGGTCAGCGAGAAGCCGGTGTCCGCCGAAGAGCTTATGAAGGACCCCGACGAGGAGGCCGAGGCGGCCTGATCGTCAGAAAGGTTGAGGGGCGGCCTACCGGTCGCCCCTTTCCATTCCTATATGTAGACTGCTCAGACGACTAACCGAGCTGCGGGAGCAGGGAAGACCACCATGTACGACTTCGAACCGAAGATGAATGCTCTGGTCCCGATGGTCATCGAGCAGACCAACCGGGGCGAACGAGCGTACGATATTTACTCGCGCCTGCTGAAGGAACGGATCATCTTCTTGATCGGTGGCGTGAACGACGCCGTCGCCAGCCTGATCTGCTCGCAGCTGCTGTTCCTGGAATCGGAAAACCCGAGCAAGGACATCGCGCTCTACATCAATTCGCCGGGCGGCTACGTCTCGGCCGGCCTCGCCATCTACGACACCATGCAGTACATCCGTCCGCAGGTGTCGACGGTGTGCATGGGACAGGCGGCCTCGATGGGATCGCTCCTGCTCGCCGCCGGCGCGCCGGGCAAGCGCTTCTCGCTGCCCAACAGCCGGATCATGATCCACCAGCCATCGGGCGGCGCCCAGGGCCAGGCCTCGGACATCGAGATCCAGGCCCAGGAAATCCTGAAGCTGCGCTCGCGCCTCAACGACATCTACGTCAAGCACACCGGCCAGTCGCTCGACACCATCGAGGCGGCCATGGAGCGCGACAAGTTCATGTCGCCGGAAGAGGCGAAGGCGTTCGGCCTGATCGACGAGGTCGTGGAAAAGCGCCCCGGCTCGGTCGGCGACGGCAGCGCCGCCTGAGGGCACGCGCGAACTAATGATTGATTGCGCCGGTTCCCTGTTGTTGAATGACGGGGAACCGGTCCGATGGATCGGGTTCGAAGGATGAGTGAGCGGATGCGTTAACCTTGTCGCGGGCCTTCCCCGTGACAACCTTTGAAAGGACCGGCGTCGGGGGACGCCGAAGGCGGTTGACAGGTTATACGGATCAGTCCCCCGCGAGATGACGGAGTACCGATGAGCAAGTCCAGCAGCGGCGATTCGAAGAACACGCTCTACTGCTCCTTTTGCGGCAAGAGCCAGCACGAGGTCCGCAAGCTGATTGCCGGTCCGACGGTGTTCATCTGCGATGAATGCGTCGAGCTGTGCATGGACATCATTCGCGAGGAGAACAAGACGACCCTCGTGAAGTCCCGCGACGGCGTGCCGACCCCGCGCGACATCCATGCGGTACTGGACGATTACGTGATCGGCCAGCATCACGCGAAACGGGTCCTTTCTGTTGCGGTGCACAATCACTACAAGCGGTTGGCGCACGGCACGAAGCACAACGACGTCGAACTGGCGAAGTCCAACATCCTGCTGGTCGGCCCCACCGGCTGCGGCAAGACGCTGCTCGCCCAGACGCTCGCCCGGATCATCGACGTTCCCTTCACGATGGCCGACGCCACGACCCTGACCGAAGCGGGCTATGTGGGCGAGGACGTCGAGAACATCATTCTCAAGCTGCTCCAGGCCGCCGACTACAACGTCGAGCGGGCGCAGCGCGGCATCGTCTACATCGACGAGGTCGACAAGATCAGCCGCAAGTCCGACAACCCGTCGATCACCCGCGACGTGTCGGGCGAGGGCGTGCAGCAGGCCCTGCTGAAGATCATGGAAGGCACCGTCGCCTCCGTGCCTCCGCAGGGCGGCCGCAAGCACCCGCAGCAGGAGTTCCTGCAGGTCGACACCAGCAACATCCTGTTCATCTGCGGCGGCGCCTTCGCCGGGCTGGACAAGATCATCGCGCAGCGCGGCAAGGGCACCTCGATCGGCTTCGGCGCCGACGTGCGCGGCCCGGACGAGCGCTCGACCGGCGACATCCTGCGCGAGGTCGAGCCCGAGGATCTGCTGAAGTTCGGCCTGATCCCGGAGTTCATCGGCCGTCTGCCGGTGGTCGCCACCCTGGCCGACCTCGACGAGTCGGCTCTGGTGGAGATCCTCACCAAGCCGAAGAACGCCCTGGTCAAGCAGTACCAGCGCCTGTTCGAGATGGAGGATGTCCGTCTGGAGTTCTCCGACGACGCCCTGCGCAACATCGCCCACAAGGCGATCCAGCGGAAGACCGGCGCGCGCGGCCTGCGGTCGATCATGGAGTCGATCCTGCTCGACCCGATGTTCGACCTGCCCGGCCTGTCCGGGGTGGAGAGCATCCTGGTCAACAAGGAGGTGGTCGAGGGGCGGGCCAAGCCGCTTTACGTCCACGCCGAGCGCCGCGGGGAACAGCAGGCGCCGGGCGCCTGAGTTTGTCACGGCCGATCAGCATCGGATACCGGGAAGGGCGCCTTTGGGCGCCCTTCGTCGTTTTCGGCGTTTGCCGGCATCGTTGGGCGGATCAAGGGCGTGCAAGGCCGCGGAATCGGAGCGAACCCGCATGCCGCACCGCCATACGGAATTGGGGTGCTGGCCCTTGAAGGGGGGCTATGGCTGTGCCACGTTAGAAAAAGTGCCGGTTTCCGATCCCTGTGCTCATCCCCCGAGGCGGGGTTCCTCCCAGGCCCATCCCGGGCTGACGGCGTCCCAATGAAAGAGGCCCAATCAATGTTCGAAATCCCTCGTGGTGCCCTCTATCCGGTCCTGCCGCTCCGCGACATCGTGGTTTTCCCCCACATGATCGTGCCTCTTTTCGTCGGCCGCGAGAAATCCGTGCGCGCCCTGGAAGACGTGATGAAGGACGACAAGCAGATCCTTCTCGTCACCCAGAAGAACGCGGCGCAGGACGATCCGACGCCGGCCGATATCTACAGCGTCGGCACCGTTGGGACCGTGTTGCAGCTGCTGAAGCTGCCCGACGGAACGGTGAAGGTGCTCGTGGAGGGCGGCCAGCGCGCGTCCATCACCAAGTTCGCCGAAAACGAGGATTTCTTCCAGGCCCACGCCGATCTCGTCGAGGAGAAGGTTGGGGAGAGCCAGGAGCTTGAGGCGCTGGGGCGCGCGGTCGTCTCGCAATTCGAGCAGTACATCAAGCTGAACAAGAAGATCCCGCCGGAGGTTCTGGTCTCGATCAACCAGATCGAGGAGGCGGGCAAGCTGGCGGACACCGTCGCCTCGCACCTCGCGCTGAAGATTCCGGAAAAGCAGCAGCTTCTGGAATGCGCCACGGTGTCGGAGCGGCTGGAGCGGGTCTACGCCTTCATGGAAGGCGAGATCGGCGTTCTGCAGGTGGAGAAGCGCATCCGCAACCGCGTGAAGCGGCAGATGGAGAAGACCCAGCGCGAGTACTACCTCAACGAACAGCTCAAGGCGATCCAGAAGGAACTCGGCGAGACCGAGGATGGCCGCGACGAGTCGGCCGAGCTGGAAGAAAAGATCAACAAGACCCGCTTCTCCAAGGAAGCCCGCGACAAGGCACTGGCCGAGCTGAAGAAGCTGCGCTCGATGAGCCCGATGTCGGCCGAGGCGACGGTGGTGCGCAACTACCTGGACTGGATGCTGTCCATTCCGTGGAAGAAGCGCACCAAGGTGAAGAAGGACCTGAAGCTCGCGCAGAAGATCCTCGACGCCGACCATTACGGCCTGGAAAAGGTCAAGGAACGCATCCTCGAGTATCTCGCGGTCCAGAACCGCATGAACAAGGTGAAGGGGCCGATCCTCTGCCTCGTCGGGCCGCCCGGCGTCGGCAAGACCTCGCTCGGCAAGTCGATCGCCAAGTCCACCGGCCGCAACTTCGTGCGCATGTCGCTCGGCGGCGTGCGGGACGAGGCCGAGGTCCGCGGCCATCGCCGCACCTACATCGGCTCGATGCCCGGCAAGGTCATCCAGGGCATGAAGAAGGCGAAGTCGTCCAACCCGCTGTTCCTGCTGGACGAGATCGACAAGCTCGGCGCCGACTGGCGCGGCGACCCGTCGTCGGCCCTGCTCGAGGTCCTCGATCCCGAGCAGAACGGCACCTTCAACGACCATTACCTGGAGGTCGACTACGACCTGTCGGACGTGATGTTTGTCTGCACGGCCAACACGATGCGCATGCCGCAGCCGTTGCTGGACCGCATGGAAATCATCCGAGTCGCCGGCTACACCGAGGATGAGAAGGTCGAGATCTCCAAGCGCCACCTGATCGAGAAGCAGGTTGAAGCCAATGGCCTGAAGAAGGGCGAATTCGCCATCTCCGACGACGCGCTGCGCGACCTGATCCGCTATTACACGCGGGAGGCCGGCGTCCGCAGCCTGGAGCGCGAGATCGCCAATCTCTGCCGCAAGGCCGTAAAGGAGATCCTGATGAAGGGCTCCGCCGGCGCGAAGGTCTCGGTCACCCGCCGGAACCTCGACAAGTACGCCGGCGTCCGCCGCTTCCATTTCGGCGAGGCGGAACTGGAGGATCTGGTGGGCGTCACCACCGGCCTGGCCTGGACCGAAGTCGGCGGCGAGCTGCTGTCCATCGAGGCGGTCAGCCTGCCCGGCAAGGGCCGGGTGACCACCACCGGCAAGCTCGGCGACGTCATGAAGGAGTCGGTGCAGGCCGCGGAAAGCTACGTCAAGTCGCGTGCCACCGCCTTCGGCATCAAGCCGACGCTCTTCGAGAAACGGGACATCCACGTCCACGTGCCCGAAGGCGCCACGCCGAAGGACGGCCCGTCGGCCGGCGTGGCGATGATCACCTCGATCGTGTCGGTCCTCACCGGCATCGCGGTCCGCAAGGATGTGGCGATGACCGGCGAGATCACCCTGCGCGGCCGGGTGTTGCCGATCGGCGGCCTGAAGGAGAAGCTGCTGGCCGCCCTGCGCGGTGGCCTCAAGCATGTTCTGATCCCGAAGGACAACGAGAAGGATCTCGCCGACATTCCGGACAACGTGAAGCGCGGCCTGGAGATCATCCCGGTCAGCACGGTGGACGACGTCCTGAAGCACGCCCTGGTCCGTGAACTCGAGCCCATCGAGTGGAAGGAGCCGGAGGCGGTCGAGCCCGCGGTCGCCAAGCCGCAGCCCGACGGCGGCGGCGAGGTGCTGCGTCACTGATCCCGTCCGGCGTTTAAAGCGCCGTTAAAGCGCCACCACGCCTCGCATCGCCCGCCCGTCTGCAATTGACGGGCGGGCGATGTCGCGTTTATCGTTTGAAAGCGCGAAGTCATTGGGCGGCTTTGCTTCCATTTTCTTTGCCGAATTGGGGAGGGGGGAAGTAAGTGAACAAGAACGATCTGGTGGCGCACGTCGCCGATGCTGTGGGTCTGTCCAAATCCGATGCAACCAAGGCGGTCGATGCTGTTTTCGATGGCATCGCCGACTCGCTGAAGAACGGCGAGGAGGTGCGCCTGGTCGGGTTCGGCACCTTCGCGGTGGCCGAGCGCGCCGCCAGCGAGGGCCGCAACCCGCGCACCGGCGAGAAGATCGCGATCCCCGCGTCGAAACAGCCCAAGTTCAAGCCGGGCAAGACGCTGAAGGACGGGCTCAACTGATGACGTCTTGAACGGCCGGGGCAATCCGGGCATAGTGCGCGCCGGTCAGCACCCGCTGGCCGGCTTTGCTTTTGTCTGACCGGAAGTTTGGGCATTGGCGCGGCGCGGGCGATTAGCTCAGCGGTAGAGCATCTCGTTTACACCGAGAGGGTCGGGGGTTCGAAACCCTCATCGCCCACCATCGCGCCCGGTCCCCCTGAACCGTTCCTTTCAAATTCGTGATTGACAGGCCGTGCATCGGGCGGCTAGAAACCGCCCATCGGCGACGGGCTGCTGCCCTGGACGCTGCGCCGCGATCCAATGACACGGACGCCTGTTTCGCGCAGTTCCTTTCGCCGCGTTGCGCGGGTGTAGCTCAGTTGGTTAGAGCGCCGGCCTGTCACGCCGGAGGCCGCGGGTTCAAGTCCCGTCACTCGCGCCATCCTCCCATGTTCCCCTCTCTCCTTTTCGCAATGAAAACGAAGCGTTCGCGGCTTTACCGACGGGCCGGCGATCCCTATATCCGATACACGCGACCCCCATATCCGATAAGCCGGATAGAGAACAGGGTCATTTAAAAAGTTTGGTAATACCAAGGACATCCGCTCATTTCCGCAGAGTGGATTCGTTGGCTGAAAGCGATTCAAAGCGCTTTCCTTGATCACGCTCTCGTCATATATTCCGCCCCGTCTGATGGGCTAATCCAAGGCATTCCAGCCACGACACCGCGCGTCGGCCGATTACGGGCCGTACCGGCGATCGTGGCGTGGGCTTATGGGAGGACCGCGGTGACCAACCCGCTGATCATTGAGTACCTTCCGATCCTGGTGTTCCTGTTGATCGGTATCGCGCTGGCCGTGGTGATGGTTGGCGCGTCTTACGTCATCAGCCCGAAGAATCCGGATTCGGAGAAGCTCTCCCCCTACGAGTGCGGCTTCGAGCCGTTCGAGGATGCCCGCACGAAGTTCGACGTGCGGTTTTACCTGGTCTCCATCCTGTTCATCATCTTCGACCTCGAGGTCGCCTTCCTGTTCCCGTGGGCCGTGGCGCTCGGGGACATCGGGCTTTTCGGCTTCTGGTCGATGATCGTGTTCCTTGGGATCCTGACCATCGGCTTCATTTATGAGTGGAAGAAAGGAGCTCTGGAATGGGAGTAGAGGCTGCCAAGCTGGCGCCGATTCCGCCCGGACCGGAACAGGACGCCTATCTCCGCGCGGTCACCGAGGAGATCCAGGAAAAGGGCTTCATCACGGCGAAGTACGAGGATGTGCTCGCCTGGGCCCGCACCGGTTCCCTGTGGCCGATGACCTTCGGTCTGGCCTGCTGCGCGGTGGAGATGATCCACGCCTACATGAGCCGGTACGACCTGGACCGTTTCGGCGTGATCCCGCGCCCCAGCCCGCGCCAGTCCGACTGTATGATCGTGGCCGGCACGCTGACCAACAAGATGGCCCCCGCGCTGCGCAAGGTCTATGACCAGATGCCGGAACCGCGCTGGGTGATCTCGATGGGCTCCTGCGCCAACGGCGGCGGCTACTATCACTATTCCTACTCGGTGGTGCGCGGCTGCGACCGGATCGTTCCGGTCGATATCTATGTGCCGGGCTGTCCTCCGACCGCGGAAGCGCTGGTCTACGGCATTCTGCAACTCCAGAAGAAGATCCGGCGCGGCAACCGCATCGCTCGCTGAATAAGAAAAAGGCAGGTCCTGGCCATGTCCGAACAGGCGTTGAAGGAACTTGGGGACCATATCGCCGCGACGCTCGGCGATGACGTCCTGAAGGTCGAGCTGAGGCTTGGCGAGCTGATGGTGACCGTTCGTCGGCCCTCGCTCATCAAGTCGCTCACCTTCCTGCGCGACGATCCGACCTGCTCGTTCGAGCAGCTGCTGGACGTCACCGCTGTGGATTGGCCGGAGCGGGAGGAACGCTTCGAGGTCGTCTACATCCTTTTGAGCTACAAGCACAATCGGCGCCTCCGCCTGAAGGTGACGACCGACGAGGACACCCCGGTGGCCTCCGCCGTGCCGGTGTACAGCGCGGCCGGCTGGTTCGAGCGTGAAGCCTGGGACATGTTCGGGATCTTCTTCGCCGACCACCCGGACCTGCGCCGCATCCTGACCGATTACGGTTTCGAAGGTCACCCGTTGCGCAAAGACTTCCCGATGACGGGCTATGTCGAGTGCCGCTACGACGAGGACCAGAAGCGAGTCGTCTACGAACCCGTCCGCCTGACGCAGGATTTCCGCAGCTTCGACTTCCTGTCGCCCTGGGAAGGCATGACGAACGTGATGCTGCCCGGCGACGAGAAGGCCCAGGCCCCTGACACCGGGAGCAAGCCGTGACCACCGCCACGTCCGCACACCCCTCCGCCGGCCAGGCCGGCGGCAAGACCCAGATCAAGCCCTACACCATGAACTTCGGGCCGCAGCACCCTGCGGCCCACGGCGTGTTGCGTCTGGTGATGGAGCTGAACGGCGAGGTCGTCGAGCGCTGCGACCCGCACATCGGCCTGCTGCACCGCGGAACCGAGAAGCTGATCGAGTACAAGACCTACCTGCAGGCCGTTCCGTACTTCGACCGCCTGGACTACGTCAGCCCGATGTGCATGGAGCACGCTTATGTGCTCGGCATCGAGAACCTGCTGCAGATCAAGGCGCCGCTGCGCGCCCAGTACATCCGCGTCCTCTTCTCCGAGATCACGCGCATCCTGAACCACATCCTGTCGATCACCACCGGCGCGCTCGACGTCGGCGCGATCACGCCGGCGCTGTGGGGCTTCGAGGAACGCGAGATCCTCATGGAGTTCTACGAGCGTGTGTGCGGCGCGCGCCTGCATGCGAACTATTTCCGTCCCGGCGGCGTCGCCTGGGACCTGCCGGCCGGCCTGACCGACGACATCTGGGAGTTCACGGAGCGCTTCCCGAAGTTTGTTGACGACATTGACAATCTGCTGACGAACAATCGCATTTTCAAGCAGCGGACCGTCGACATCGGCGTCGTCACCAAGGAAGAGGCGTTCAACTGGGGCTTCACCGGCCCGATGCTGCGCGGTTCGGGCGTCGCCTGGGACCTGCGCAAGTCGCAGCCCTACGAAGTCTACGACCGCATGGAGTTCGACGTCCCGGTCGGCCTGACCGGCGACTGCTGGGCGCGCTACCTCGTCCGCATGGAGGAGATGCGCCAGTCCAACCGCATGATCCGCCAATGCCTGAAGGAGCTTCCCGAGGGTCCGGTGCGCGTGGAGGACCGCAAGGTCGCGCCGCCGCCGCGCGGCGAGATGAAGCGGTCGATGGAAGCGCTGATCCATCACTTCAAGCTCTTCACCGAGGGCTTCCACGTCCCGGCGGGCGAAACCTACACCGCCATCGAGGCGCCGAAGGGCGAATTCGGCGTGTATCTGGTGTCGGACGGCACGAACAAGCCGTACCGCTGCAAGATCCGCGCGCCGGGCTTCGCCCACCTGCAGGGCCTCGACTTCATGTCGAAGGGCTACATGCTGGCCGACGCGGTGGCCAACATCGCGTCCATGGACATCGTGTTCGGAGAAATTGACCGATGAGCGCCCCGGCTCACGACCCGGCCAAGGAGCCGGCCTCCTTCGCCTTCACTCCGGAAAATCTGGAGCGTGCGAAGGCCATCATCGCGAATTACCCGGCGGGCAAGCAGGCCAGCGCCTGCATGCCGCTGCTCGATCTGGCCCAGCGCCAGAGCGACGGCTGGCTGCCGCGCGTCGCCATGGACGCCGTGGCCGACCTGCTCGGCATGCCGCGCATCCGCGTGTACGAGGTCGCGACCTTCTACACGATGTACAACAAGACCCCGGTCGGCAAGCACGTCATCCAGGTCTGCACGACCACGCCGTGCTGGCTGCGCGGCTCCGACGACGTCGTGCACACCTGCGAGCGCAAGCTGGGCATCGGCGTCGGCGAGACCACGGCCGACGGCCAGTTCACGCTGCGCGAGGTCGAGTGCTCGGGCGCCTGCGTCAACGCGCCGGTGGTCCAGATCGGCGACGACTATTACGAAGACGTCAGCCCGGAACACATGGAAAAGATCATCGACGCCCTCAAAAGCGGCGAGATCCCCAAGCACGGCTCGCAGATCGGCCGGCAGTCCTCCGAACCGGTGGGCGGCCCGACGACTCTGAAGGCCTTCACCACCACGGCCGATTGAGGGGGATGCGATGCTTCGCGACGAGGACCGCATTTTCACCAACCTGTACGGCTACCAGAGCTTCGGCCTGGACGCCGCCCGGAAGCGTGGTGACTGGGACAACACCAAGGCCCTGATCGCCCAGGGCAAGGAATGGATCATCGAGCAGGTCAAGGAATCCGGCCTGCGCGGGCGCGGCGGCGCCGGCTTCTCGACGGGCATGAAGTGGTCCTTCATGCCGAAGAACGTCACGGACAAGCCGGTCTACCTCGTCATCAACGCCGACGAGGGCGAGCCGGGCACCTGCAAGGACCGCGACATCCTGCGCCACGATCCGCACAAGCTGATCGAGGGCTGCCTGCTCGCCGGTTTCGCCATCGGCGCCTCGGCCTGCTACATCTACATCCGCGGCGAGTTCTACAACGAGGGCTCCAACGTCCAGCGCGCCATCGACGAGGCGTACGAGGCGGGGCTGATCGGCAAGAACGCCTGCGGCACCGGCTACGATTACGACATCTACATCCACCGCGGCGCGGGTGCGTATATCTGCGGCGAGGAGACGGCGCTCATCGAGTCCATCGAGGGCAAGAAGGGCCAGCCGCGCAACAAGCCGCCGTTCCCCGCCCAGGCCGGTCTCTATTCCTGCCCGACCACGGTGAACAACGTCGAATCCATCGCGGTGGTTCCGACCATCCTGCGCCGTGGCGCCGCGTGGTTCGCCGGCCTCGGCCGGCCGAAGAACACCGGCACCAAGCTCTTCTGCATCTCCGGGCACGTCAACAAGCCGTGCAACGTGGAAGAGGAGATGGGCATCCCGCTGAAGGAGCTGATCGAGAAGCACGCCGGCGGCGTGCGCGGCGGGTGGGACAACCTGCTGGCGATCATCCCCGGCGGCTCGTCGGTGCCGCTGCTGCCGAAGTCGATCTGCGACACGGTCCTGATGGACTTCGACAGCCTGCGCGACGTGCGCTCGGGCCTGGGCACCGCGGCGGTGATCGTGATGGACAAGTCCACCGACGTGGTGAAGGCCATCGCCCGCCTGTCCCAGTTCTACGCCCATGAGAGCTGCGGCCAGTGCACGCCGTGCCGCGAAGGCACCGGCTGGATGAACCGCATCATGCAGCGCATGGTGACCGGCAACGCGCGCGTCGAGGAAATCGACATGCTGCTGGAGGTCACCAAGCAGATCGAGGGGCACACCATCTGCGCGCTCGGCGATGCCGCGGCCTGGCCGATCCAGGGCCTGTTCCGGCATTTCCGGCCGGAGGTCGAGCGCCGCATCCTCGACTACCGCAACGCCGCCAAGTCCTTGGCGGCCGAGTAAGGAGCCCGGTTTCCAATGCCGAAACTCACCATCGACGGGATCGAGATCGAAGTCGAGCCGGGCACCTCGATCCTGCAGGCCTGCGAACAGCTGGGCATCGAGATCCCGCGCTTCTGCTACCATGAACGGCTGAGCGTGCCGGCGAACTGCCGCATGTGCCTCGTGGAGATGGAACGCGCGCCGAAGCCGGTGGCGGCCTGCGCCATGCCCTGCGGCGACGGGATGGTCGTCAAGACCAACACCGACCTCGTGCACAAGGCCCGCAAGGGCGTCATGGAATTCCTGCTGATCAACCACCCGCTGGACTGTCCGATCTGCGACCAGGGCGGCGAGTGCGATCTCCAGGACCAGGCGATGGCCTACGGCTTCGACCGTGGCCGCTACGGCGAGAACAAGCGCGCCGTCCAGGACAAGTACATGGGGCCGCTGATCCGGACCGAGATGACGCGCTGCATCCACTGCACGCGCTGCATCCGCTTCGTGAACGAGATCGCCGGCGTTCCCGATCTCGGCGCGGTCAACCGCGGCGAGCACATGGAGATCACCACCTTCGTCGAGAAGGCCATCGGGTCGGAGCTGTCGGGCAACCTCGCCGACGTCTGTCCGGTGGGCGCTCTGCTGTCCAAGCCCTACGCCTTCACGGCCCGTCCGTGGGAGCTGCGCAAGACCGAGACGGTCGACGTGCTGGACGCGGTCGGCTCGAACATCCGCGTCGACACCCGCGGCCCCGAGGTGATGCGCGTCCTGCCGCGCGTCAACGAGGACGTGAACGAGGAGTGGATCGCCGACAAGACGCGCTTCGCCTATGACGGGCTGAAGCGCCAGCGTCTCGACCGTCCCTACGTCCGCAAGGACGGCAAGCTTCAGCCGGCGACCTGGGCCGAGGCCTTCCAGGCCGTCGCCGCCAAGGTCAAGGGCGTCCCGGGCAACCGCATCGCGGCCATCGCCGGCGATCTGGCCGACACCGAGTCCATGCTGGCGCTCAAGGAGCTGATGGCCGGCCTCGGCTCGACCAACATCGACTGCCGCCAGGACGGCGCCCTGTTCGACACGTCGGCCCGCGCCGGCTATCTGTTCAACAGCGGCATCGCCGGGATCGAGCGGGCGGACGTCATCCTGCTCGTCGGCACCAACCCGCGTTGGGAAGCCACCATCGTCAACGCCCGCATCCGCAAGCGCTACCTGATGGGTGGGCTGAAGGTCGCGGTGATCGGCGAGGCGCGCGAGCTGACCTACCCGTACAGCCACCTCGGCACCGGGACCGACGCCCTGCAGCAGCTCGTCGACGGCACGCACGCCTTCGCCGATGCGCTGCGCGGCGCCAAGAACCCGATGGTCATCCTCGGCGCCGGCGCCTTCCGCCGCAAGGACGGCGCTGCCGTCCAGGCCGCGGTGCGCAAGCTGGCCGAGACCTTCAACGTGGTTCAGGACGGCTGGAACGGCTTCAACGTGCTGCACACGGCGGCGTCCCGCGTCGGCGGCCTCGACATCGGCTTCCTGCCGGGCGAGGGCGGTCGCGGCACCGCCGGCATCGTCGAGGGGGCAGGGAAGGGCGAGATCGACGTGGTGTACCTGCTGGGCGCCGACGAGATCGACACCGCCGCCCTCGGCAACGCCTTCGTGGTCTACCAGGGCCATCACGGGGACAAGGGCGCCCATCGCGCCGACGTCATCCTGCCGGGCGCCGCCTACACCGAGAAGAACGCCCTCTACGTCAACACCGAGGGCCGTCCGCAGCAGGCGCGTCTCGCCACCTTCCCGCCCGGCGAGGCGCGGGAGGACTGGAAGATCCTGCGCGCCCTGTCGGAACAGCTCGGTCACAAGCTGCCCTACGACAGCCTGACGCAGATCCGTCGCCGTCTGGCCGAGGTCAACCCGGTCTTCGCGGCGGTCGGTACGGTCACGCCGGCCCCCTGGGCGCCGTTCGGCGCGGAGGGCGCGCTCGACGCGGCCCCGTTCCAGTCGCCGGTCGCGAACTACTACATGACCGACCCGATCAGCCGCGCCTCGGTGACCATGGCTCGTTGCGCCGAGACGTTCGTGAAGCCCGCCGTGAAGCCCGCCGAGAGCGCTCAGGAGAGGACCGGTACCCATGGCTGAGTTCTGGAGCGGCTTCCTGCTGCCGCTGATCATCATCGTCCTCAAGATCCTGGCGATCGTCGTGCCGCTCCTGGTGGCCGTGGCCTTCATGACCTACGCCGAGCGTAAGATCATGGGCGCCATGCAGCTCCGCCAGGGCCCGAACATCGTCGGCCCGTTCGGGCTTCTGCAGCCTTTCGCGGACGGCCTGAAGCTGTTCGCGAAGGAGCAGATCCTGCCGGTCGGCGCGAACCGCTTCGT
This sequence comes from Azospirillum formosense, assembly GCF_040500525.1. Classification (NCBI taxonomy): domain Bacteria; kingdom Pseudomonadati; phylum Pseudomonadota; class Alphaproteobacteria; order Rhodospirillales; family Azospirillaceae; genus Azospirillum; species Azospirillum formosense. The sequence continues at coordinate 933,707 of NZ_CP159402.1, forward strand.
GTTCTATCTGGCGCCGATGCTGACCTTCTTCCTGGCGCTGGTCGCCTGGGCGGTCATTCCCTTCGACTACGGCATGGTGCTGGCCGACATCAACGTCGGCATCCTGTACCTGTTCGCAATCTCGTCGCTGGGCGTGTACGGCATCGTGATGGCCGGCTGGGCGTCGAACTCGCGCTACGCTTTCCTCGGCGCGCTGCGTTCGGCGGCGCAGATGGTGTCCTACGAGGTCTCGATGGGCCTCGTCATCATCTCGGTGCTGCTCTGCGTCGGTTCGCTGAACCTGACGAAGATCGTCGAGGCGCAGGAGACGATCTGGTTCGCCATCCCGCTGCTGCCGATGTTCGTCATCTTCTTCATCTCGGCGCTTGCGGAAACCAACCGGTCTCCCTTCGACCTGCCGGAAGGCGAGTCGGAGCTGGTGGCCGGCTTCATGGTGGAATACAGCTCGGCCCCCTTCGCGCTCTTCTTCCTTGGCGAATACGCCAACATGATCCTGATGAGCGCGATGACCAGCATCCTGTTCCTGGGAGGCTGGCTGCCGCCGCTGCCGTTCGCGCCCTTCACCTGGATCCCCGGCCCGATCTGGTTCGCCCTGAAGATCGCCTTCTGCTTGTTCGTCTATGTGTGGGTCCGCGCGACCATGCCGCGCTACCGCTACGACCAGCTGATGCGTCTGGGCTGGAAGGTGTTCCTGCCGTTCTCGCTGCTGTGGGTCGTGCTGACGGCCGGCGTGCTGGTGACGTTCGGCTGGCTGCCGAAGTGACCGGCGCCTGAACGGACCACCGGATCGAGTTTCAAAGAGAAAGCGCGGGCGTCACCCGGAAGGGGCGCCCGCTAGGAAGGAGACGAAGAGGCCATGGCGTTCCTCGATCGTGCGGCGCGCAGCCTGTTCCTGACCGAACTGTTGGGCGGCCTCGGGCTCACCCTGCGCTACATGTTCAAGCCCAAGGTGACCCTGAACTACCCGTTCGAAAAGGGCCCCATCAGCCCCCGCTTCCGCGGCGAGCACGTCCTGCGCCGGTATCCCGGCGGCGAGGAACGCTGCATCGCCTGCAAGCTGTGCGAGGCGGTGTGTCCGGCCCTGGCCATCACCATCGAGGCCGAACCGCGTGAGGACGGCAGCCGCCGCACCACGCGCTACGACATCGACATGACGAAGTGTATCTACTGCGGCTATTGCCAGGAGGCTTGCCCGGTGGACGCCATCGTGATGGGTCCGAACTTCGAGTTCTCCACCGAGAACCGTGAAGAGCTTTTCTACAACAAGCAGAAGCTGCTGGCGAACGGCGACCGCTGGGAAGCGGAAATCGCCCAGAACCTCGCGGCCGAGGCGCCGTACCGGTAAGTCTTTGCAGTGCGGTAAGCGGAAACGGGGATAACGATGATTGTTCAAGGCATCGCCTTCTACGTCTTTGCTGCGCTGCTGGTGGCCTCCGGTGTGATGGTCATCTCGGCGCGGAATCCGGTTCATTCGGTCCTTTATCTGGTCCTGGCCTTTTTCCAGGCCGCCGGCCTGTGCGTGCTGCTCGGGGCCGAGTTCATCGCGATGATCCTGGTGATCGTCTATGTGGGCGCGGTCGCGGTGCTGTTCCTGTTCGTGGTGATGATGCTCGACATCAACTTCCGCGAGCTGCGGGCGGGCGCGCTTCAGTACCTGCCGATCGGCGGGCTGATCGGCCTGATCCTGCTGGCCGAACTGGCTGCCGTGCTCGGCGGCTGGATCATCGCGCCGGCGGCGGAGAAGGCCGCCTCGGCGCCGGTCTCGGCGCTGGGCGATGCGACCAACACCGAGCAGCTCGGCCAGCTGATCTACACCCACTACGTCTATCTGTTCCAGGCGTCGGGCATCGTGCTGCTGATCGCCATGATCGGCGCCATCGTCCTGACCCTGCGTCAGCGCGAGGGTGTCCGGAAGCAGAACATCGGCTCCCAGCTCGCCCGTCGGCGCGAGGACGTGGTCGCCATCCGCAAGGTGCCGACCGGGGAGGGCGTGTGATCATGGAAATCGGTCTCGGGCATTATCTGACGGTCTCGGCCATCATCTTCACGCTCGGCGTCCTCGGCATCTTCCTCAACCGGAAGAACGTCATCATCATCCTGATGTCGATCGAGATGATGCTGCTCGCCGTGAACCTGAATCTGGTGTCGTTCTCGGTCTTCCTGAACGATCTGGTCGGGCAGGTCTTCTCCATGATCATCCTGACCGTCGCCGCCGCCGAGGCGGCCATCGGTCTCGCCATCCTGGTGGTGTACTTCCGCAACCGCGGCTCCATCCGGGTCGAAGACATCAATCTGATGAGGGGCTAAGGCAGCGCCATGGAAGTCCTTGTCGTATTCCTCCCGCTCCTGGCGTTCCTCGTCGCGGGTTCCATCGCCCTGTTCGGCGGTCCGAAGGCGGAGCCGGCGCACGCCGGCGGCCACGATCACCATGGGCATGACCACGGTCACGGCCACGATGCCCATGCGCATGATGCGCACGCTCACGACGAGCATCATGACGACGGGCACGACGACCACCACGTCGTCGCCGGGCCGCCCACCGTGGGCGACCGCGCCGCGCAGTTCGTCACCACCGGTGCCGTCCTGCTCTCCGCGATCCTGTCCTGGGTGCTGTTCTTCGACGTCGCCGTCGGCGGCCATCCCCGCACGATCGAGCTGATGAGCTGGATGCGCAGCGGCGGCCTGGACGTGTCCTGGGCGCTGCGCGTCGACCAGCTGACCGCGGTCATGCTGGTGGTGGTCAACACCGTGTCGTCGATGGTCCACCTCTACTCCATCGGCTACATGGCCGAGGACCCGCAGAAGCCGCGCTTCATGGGCTATCTGTCGCTGTTCACCTTCGCCATGCTGATGCTGGTGACGGCCGACAACCTCGTGCAGCTCTTCTTCGGCTGGGAAGGCGTGGGTCTCGCCTCCTATCTGCTCATCAATTTCTGGTACGAGAAGCCCTCGGCCAACAACGCGGCAATCAAGGCCTTCCTGGTCAACCGCGTCGGTGACTTCGGCTTCGTGCTCGGCATCTTCGCGATCTTCGTGCTGACGGGCTCCGTCCAGTTCGACGCGATCTTCGCCAAGGCGCCGGAGCTGGCCGGCCAGACGCTGCATTTCCTCAGCTGGAACTTCGACGCGCTGACCGTCACCTGCCTCCTGCTCTTCATCGGCGCCATGGGCAAGTCGGCGCAGCTCGGCCTGCACACCTGGCTGCCGGACGCCATGGAGGGCCCGACCCCGGTGTCGGCGCTCATCCACGCGGCCACCATGGTGACCGCCGGCGTCTTCATGGTCTGCCGCCTGTCCCCGGTCTTCGAGTACGCCCCGACGGCGCTGGAGATCGTGGCCGTGATCGGCGCCCTGACGGCCTTCGTCGCGGCGACCATCGGGTTCACCCAGTTCGACATCAAGCGCGTCATCGCCTATTCGACCATGAGCCAGCTCGGCTACATGTTCTTCGCCGCGGGCGTCTCCGCCTACGGTGCCGCGATGTTCCACCTGTTCACGCACGCCTTCTTCAAGGCCCTGCTGTTCCTCGGTGCCGGCTCGGTGATCCACGCCCTGCACCACGAGCAGGACATGCGCAAGATGGGCGGCGTCTGGCGCAAGATCCCCTTCACCTACGCGGTGATGTGGATCGGCAACCTCGCCCTGGCCGGTCTGCCCTTCTTCGCCGGCTACTACTCCAAGGACATGATCCTGGAGGCGGCCTTCGCCTCGGCCAGCCCGGTCGGCAAGTTCGCCTTCGCGCTCGGCATCGCCGCGGCCCTGCTGACCGCCTTCTACTCCTGGCGTCTGCTGTTCATGACCTTCCACGGCAAGCCGCGGATGGAGAAGTCGGTCTTCGACCATGCCCATGAATCGCCGATCGTCATGCTGATCCCGCTGGCCGTCCTGGCCGTGGGCGCCCTGTTCGCCGGCTTCGGCTTCCACGAGCTGTTCATCGGCCACAGCATGGAGCATTTCTGGGGCAAGACCATCCTGGTGCTGGCGGACAACAACAGCATCGAGGCGGCCCACCACCACACCCCGGGCTGGGTCAAGCTGGCCCCGCTGGTCGTCGGCCTGATCGGCATCGCGCTCGCCTACATCATGTACATGGCGATCCCGGGCCTGCCGGAGAAGGTCGCCACCACGTTCCGTGGCGTGCACCAGTTCCTGTACAACAAGTGGTACTTCGACGAGCTGTACGACCGTCTGTTCGTGCGCACGGCCAAGTATCTGGGCTACGGCCTGTGGAAATCCGGCGACGGCGCCGTGATCGACGGTGTCGGTCCGGACGGTATCGCCGCCGCCACCCGCGACGTCGCGGCGCGCGCCAGCCGCCTCCAGTCGGGCTACGTCTATCACTACGCCTTCGCGATGGTGATCGGCGTGGTGCTGCTGGTCGCCTGGCTCTCGGTGTTCGGTTGAGCGGTTTGAAGGGGAACAAGAACAATGGCTAGCTGGCCGCTCCTGTCGTTCACGACCTTCCTGCCGCTGGCCGGTGTGGCGCTGATCCTGCTGTTCTGCAGGGGCAACACGCCGGATGTGGTTCGGAACGTCCGTTACGTCGCGCTCTGGACGACGGTCATCACCTTCGTCCTGTCGCTGTTCATCTGGTTCAACTTCGACCCGCGCAACCCGGGCTACCAGCTCGTGGAGAAGGCGGCGTGGATTCCGGAGTTCGGGATCTCCTACCACATGGGTGTGGACGGCATTTCGATGCTGTTCGTCATCCTCTCCACCTTCCTGATGCCGCTCTGCATCCTCTCCTCCTGGGAGGCGGTGCAGACCCGGGTGAAGGAGTACATGATCGCCTTCCTCGTGCTGGAAACCCTCATGGTGGGGATGTTCTGCGCGCTGGATTTCGTCCTCTTCTACATGTTCTTCGAGGGCGTCCTGATCCCGATGTTCCTGATCATCGGTGTCTGGGGCGGTGCGCGGCGCGTCTATGCGGCGTTCAAGTTCTTCCTCTACACGCTGCTCGGCTCGGTCCTGATGCTGCTGGCCATCCTGGCCATGTACTTCGCGGCCGGCACGACGGACATCCCGACGATCACGGCGACCCACTTCCCGCGCAACATGCAGCTCTGGCTGTGGCTGGCCTTCTTCGCGTCCTTCGCGGTGAAGGTGCCGATGTGGCCGGTGCACACCTGGCTCCCCGACGCCCACGTCGAGGCGCCGACCGCCGGGTCGGTCATCCTGGCCGGCGTTCTGCTGAAGATGGGCGGCTACGGCTTCCTGCGCTTCAACATCCCGATGCTGCCGGAGGCGACCGAGTATTTCGCCCCGATGGTCTACGCCCTGTCGATCGTCGCGGTGATCTACACCTCCCTCGTCGCCCTGGCGCAGGAGGACATGAAGAAGCTGATCGCCTACTCCTCCGTCGCCCACATGGGCTTCGTCACCATCGGCATGTTCGCGCTGAACCAGCAGGGCATCGAGGGCTCGATCTTCACGATGCTGTCGCACGGCATCGTCTCGGGCGCGCTCTTCCTCTGCGTCGGCGTGGTCTATGACCGGCTGCACACCCGCGAGATCGCCCGCTACGGCGGTCTGGTGAAGAACATGCCGAAATACGCGGTTGTGTTCCTGTTCATGACCATGGCCTCGGTCGGCCTGCCCGGCACCTCCGGTTTCGTCGGCGAGTTCCTGGTCCTGCTCGGCGCCTTCCGCGACAACACCTGGGTCGCCTTCCTGGCCGCCACCGGCCTGATCCTGGGCCCGGCCTACGCGCTGTGGCTGTTCCGCCGCGTCGTGTACGGCAAGCTGGTCAAGGCGGACGTCCGCGCGATGTTCGACCTGAACACCCGCGAGGTTGCCATCTTCCTGCCGCTGATCGCCGTGGTGCTGTGGATGGGCGTCTACCCGAACAGCTTCCTGAACGTCACCTCGGCGTCGGTCGGGCAGCTGATCCAGACCTACCAGACCAAGCTGGCCGCCGCTCAGGGCGGGGCCGACGTCTCCGTCGCCGCGCGCTAGAGGTTCCGACATGACCGCTGTGTTTCCCGACATCTGGCCGGCCCTGCCGGAAATCTTCCTCGCCTGCGCCGGCATGGCCCTGCTGCTGATCGGCGTGTTCCGCGGCGACGGCTTCACGCGCCCTATCGGCTACATGACGATGGTGGCGCTGCTGCTGGCCGCCATATTGACCATGGGCTACGGCACCGGCCGGGTCGTCACCTTCAACGGCCTGTTCGTCATGGACGCCTTCGGCGTCTTCATGAAGGTGCTGATCCTCGTCGCCGCCTCGCTGTCGGTCCTCCTCGCGCTCGGCTTCAACGAGCGCGAGAAGATGGCCCGGTTCGAGTTCCCGGTGCTGATGCTCTTCGCCACGCTCGGCATGCTGATGATGGTGTCGGCCAACGACCTCATCTCGCTCTATGTCGGGTTGGAGACGCAGAGCCTCGCGCTCTACGTCATCGCCGCCTTCCGCCGCGACAGCGCCAAGTCGTCGGAAGCGGGCCTGAAGTACTTCGTGCTCGGCTCGCTCTCCTCGGGCATGCTGCTGTACGGCGCGTCGATGGTCTACGGCTTCGCCGGCACGACCTCCTTCGACAAGATCGCGGCCCTCTTCGCCGGCGGGGCGCATCCGTCGGTGGGCGTCATCATCGGCCTGGTCTTCGTGGCCGCCGGCCTGGCCTTCAAGATCTCCGCCGTTCCGTTCCACATGTGGACGCCGGACGTCTACGAGGGCGCGCCGACCCCGGTCACGGCCTTCTTCGCCGCCGCCCCGAAGGTCGCCGCCATCGCGCTGTTCACCCGCCTGCTGATCGAGCCGTTCGGTCATCTGGCCCACCAGTGGCAGCAGATCATCATCGTCAGCTCGATCCTCTCGATGTCGCTCGGCGCCTTCGCGGCGATCACCCAGAGCAACATCAAGCGGCTGATGGCCTACAGCTCCATCGGCCACGTCGGCTATGCCCTGGTCGGCCTCGCCTCCGGCACCCAGGAAGGCGTGCGCGGCGTGCTGATCTACATGGCGGTCTACATCGTCATGAACATCGGCACTTTCGCGGTCATCCTGTGCATGAAGCAGCAGGGCCGCATGGTCGAGGAGATCAAGGACCTCGCCGGCCTGTCGCGCACCAACCCGCTGCTGGCGGGCGCGATGGCGGTGTTCATGTTCTCCATGGCGGGCATCCCGCCGATGGCCGGCTTCTTCAGCAAGCTGTACGTCTTCCTCGCCGCCATCGAGGCGCAGCTCTATACGCTGGCGGTGATCGGCGTGCTGACCAGCGTCGTGGGCGCCTACTACTACCTGCGCATCATCAAGATCATGTACTTCGATGAGCCGGTGGAGGCGTTCGACAAGATCGGCGACGACGGCATGACCGGCATCCTGATCGCCACCGGCCTGTTCACGCTGCTGTTCTTCGTGGTTCCGGCCCCGATCCTGAACTACGCGGCGGCGGCGGCGGCCTCGCTGTTCGCCGGATGACGGCAGGCAACGAAGCGGAGGCGGCGCGCTTGCGCCTGCCTCCGGGCTTCCGGCTGATGGCCTTCGACTCCGTCGGCAGCACGAACGACGAGGCGAAGGCCTTCGCGCGTTCGGGGGCTGCCGAAGGCACCATCGTCTGGGCGAAGCGGCAGGAGTCGGGGCGCGGCCGCCGTGGCCGGGCCTGGACCTCGCCGGAAGGCAATCTCTACAGCTCGACCATTCTGCGCCCCTCGCGCCCGCCGGCCGAGGCGGCGCAGATTTCGTTCGTGGCGGCGCTCGCCATCGCCGACACCGCCGCCGCCGTCCTTCCCGATCCCGACGGCGTGCGCTGCAAATGGCCGAACGACGTGCTGGTGCAGGGCCGCAAGCTGTCCGGCATCCTTCTCGAGTCGGAGGCCGCGGCCGGGGGAGGAATCTCCTGGCTGGTGCTCGGCGTCGGCATCAACCTGCGGCATTTTCCCGAAGGCACGGACTACGCGGCCACCTCGCTGGCCGCGGAAGGCGCGCCGGCGCTCCAGCCGGCGGCGCTTCTGGAAATCTACGCGGAGCAGTTGGCGCGCTGGTATGGCATCTGGGCCGAGCATGGTTTCGGCCCGGTGCGCGACGCCTGGCTGAAGCGGGCGCGGGGCCTTGGCGAGCCCATCGTCGTCCGTCTGCCCGACCGCACGCTGACCGGCACCTTTGCCGATCTGGACAGCGACGGCGTTCTGTTGCTTGATCGGGATGACGGGGCGGGGCGCCAGCGCATCGCCGCCGGAGACGTGTTTTTCCCACCCGCGGCGGAGACCTGAGAGATGCTGCTCGCCATCGACGCCGGAAACACCAACGTGGTGTTCGCGATCTATGAGGGCGACGAACAGCGCGGCCTGTGGCGCACCGCGACCGACAAGAAGCGCACGGCCGACGAGTACATGGTGTGGCTCACCCACCTGATGGCGCTGAAGGGCATGGGGCCGGCTGACATCGACAGCACCATCATCGCCAGCGTCGTGCCGGGCGCCACCTTCAACCTCAAGCGCCTGTGCAAGGACCATTTCGGCTGTGAACCGCTGGTGGTCGGCCAGCCGGGGGTCGATCTCGGCACCCGCGCGCTGGTCGACCGGCCCGAGGAGGTCGGGGCCGACCGTCTGGTCAACACGGTCGCGGCGGCGGCCACCTACCAGACGCCGCTGATCGTCATCGACTTCGGCACGGCGACGACCTTCGACGTGGTCGACCGGGACGGCAACTACCGCGGCGGCGTCATCGCGCCGGGCCTGAACCTGTCGCTGGAGGCGCTCCAGATGGCGGCGAGCAAGCTGCCCCGCGTCGAGATCCAGCAGCCGGGCCACGTCATCGGCACCAACACCGTGGAATGCATGCAGTCCGGTGTCTTCTGGGGCTATGTCGGCCTGATCGAAGGGCTGGTCAACCGCATCCGGGCGGAGTACGGCGAGCCGATGACCGTCGTCGCGACCGGAGGGCTGGGTGTGCTTTTCGCCAAGGCAACCCATGTAATCGAACACACCGACGGCGAACTCACGCTGCGCGGCCTCCTCCTGATCCACAAGCGCAACACGGCCCAATGACCCATCCCGACTCCGCTCCCTCCGTCCACCCGGTCGAGGGAGACGGCGACCTGTTCGCTCCCGAGGACGACGCGCTCTATTTCCTGCCGCTGGGCGGTTCGGGCGAGATCGGCATGAACCTCAACCTCTACGGCCATCGCGGCAAGTGGTTGATGGTGGATCTCGGCATCTCCTTCGCGGACGACACGATGCCGGGGCTGGACGTCATCATGCCGGACCCTGCCTTCATCGCGGAGCGCCGGCACGATCTCGTGGGCATCGTGGTGACGCACGCGCACGAGGATCATCTGGGGGCCATTCAGTATCTGTGGCCGCAGCTCCGCGTGCCCGTCTACTGCACGCCCTTCACCGCCGCCGTCCTGCGCGCCAAGCTGCACGAGCGCGGACTCGCCGGGGTGGTGCCGGTGCATGAGGTGGCGCTGGGCAGCACCATCGAGGTCGGTCCCTTTTCCGTCGAGTATGTGACGGTCACCCATTCCATTCCCGAGCCCAACGCCCTGGCGATCCGCACCGCCGCGGGCACGGTGCTGCACACCGGCGACTGGAAGCTCGACCCCGAGCCGCTGGTGGGAAAATCGGTCGACGAGGAGCGGCTGCGCGCCATCGGCGACGAGGGCGTTCTGGCGATGGTCGGCGACAGCACCAACGCGCTGGTGCCCGGCAGCTCCGGGTCGGAGGCGGGCGTGCGCAAGACGCTGACCGACCTGATCGGACAGTTTCCGGACGTGCGCGTCGCGGTGAGCTGCTTCGCCACCAACGTCGCGCGGCTGGAGAGCATCGCCTATGCCGCGGCGGCGCACGGGCGCCACGTCGCTCTGGTCGGACGGTCGATGTGGCGGATCAACGAGGCCGCGCGCTCCAACGGCTACCTCGCTGGCGTGCCGGCCTTCCTGACCGAGCATGACGCCAACTACGTGCCGCGCGACAAGCTGGTGCTGGTCTGCACCGGCAGCCAGGGAGAGCCGCGCTCCGCGCTGGCCCGCATCGCGTCGGACGACCATCCCCAGGTGTCTTTGCAGCGCGGCGACGTGGTGATCTTCTCCTCGCGCGAGATTCCGGGCAACGAGCGGGCCATCGGCCGCATGCAGAACCTGCTGGTCGGGCAGGGCATCCGCATCGTCACCGCCGACGAGGCACCGGTCCATGTGTCGGGCCACCCGGCGCAGGACGAACTGGTCCGGATGTACCAATGGGTGCGCCCGCGCATCGCCATGCCGGTCCACGGCGAGCAGCGCCACCAGTTGGAGCACGCCAAGCTGGCCCGCGCCTGCCAGGTGCCGGAGACGCTGGTGCCCGGCAACGGCGACCTGATCCGGCTGGCGCCCGACGCGCCGCCGCGCGTGGTCGCCCAGGTGCGGACCGGCCGCATGGCGCTGGACGGCAAGCGGCTGATCCCGCTGGACACCGGGCTGATGCGGGCGCGCCACCGGATGGTCCACAACGGCGCCGCCGTGGTCACTCTGGTGATGAACGGCAAGGGCGAGCTGGTGACCGCGCCGCAGATCGCGGTGATGGGCCTGCTCGACGACTCGGCGGACCGCGACATGCTGCTCGACGTGGTCGACGCGGTGCGCGAGGCCGTCGCCGAGATGCCGAAATCGGCCCGCTCCGACGACGAGCAGGTGCGCGCCGCCGCCCGGATCGCTGTCCGCCGCTGCTTCAACGCGACGCACGGCAAGAAGCCGGTGACGGACGTCCATCTCGTCCGTGTATAAGCGTTTTCGATTTTGCGCTTTTCGGGAGGACCCATGATCGGGAAGCTGAACCACGTCGCCATCGTCGTGCCGGATCTGACGGCGGCGACGGCGCTCTACCGCGACACGCTGGGCGCCGCGGTGTCCCAGCCGGTGGACCTGCCGCCGCACGGGGTCACCGTCGTCTTCGTCGAACTGCCCAACACGAAGATCGAGCTGCTCCATCCCTTCGGCGAAAAATCGCCGATCGCCGGGTTCCTGGAGAAGAACCCGTCGGGCGGCATCCACCACATCTGCTACGAGGTGGACGACATCCTGGCCGCCCGCGACCGGCTGAAGGCGCAGGGCGCCCGCGTGCTTGGCGACGGCGAGCCGAAGATCGGCGCCCACGACAAGCCGGTGCTGTTCCTGCACCCCAAAGACTTCTGCGGCACCCTGGTGGAATTGGAGCAGGCCTGAGGCGAGGCTCAAGGACCGGAGGCATGCGATGGGCTGGGTGACGGGGATCAGCGTCTATGTGGTCGTCTGGTGGGTGGTGCTGTTCGCGGTGCTGCCCTGGGGCGTGCGCACGCCGGCCCAGCCCGAGCCGGGCATGGCGAGCAGCGCTCCGGAACGCCCGCGCATCCTCCTGAAATTCGCCGCCACGACGCTGGTCGCGGCGGTGGTGTGGCTGGTCATCTTCGGCATCGTGCAGTCGGACCTGATTTCCTTCCGCGAGATGGCCAAGCCTCACTGATCCCCCTCCCGGAAGGAGCCTCCGCGTGAGCCTGACCTACTGCGACGCGGCGCCCGGCCACGCGCATCACGGCCCCTACCACGACACCGAGTACGGGTTCCCCAGCGCCGACGACCGGGTGCTGTTCGAGCGGCTGGTGCTGGAGATCAACCAGGCGGGTCTGTCCTGGCTGACCATCCTGAAGAAGCGCGAGGCCTTCCGCGCCGCCTTCGACGGCTTCGACATCGACCGTGTCGCCGCCTACGACGAGGCGGAGCGGGAGCGGCTGCTCGCCGATCCGGGGATCATCCGCAACCGGCTGAAGATCGACGCCGCCATCGAGAACGCGCGGCGGGTCGTGGCCCTGCGCGACACACACGGGTCGTTCGACGGCTGGCTGCGCGTCCATCACCCTCTCAGCAAAACGGATTGGGTTCGTCTGTTCAAGCGCAGCTTCCGCTTCACCGGCGGCGAGATCACCGGCGAGTTCCTGATGAGCCTCGGCTATCTGCCGGGCGCGCATCACGACCGCTGCCCGGTCTGGAACCGTCTCGTCGCGCTCGATCCGCCTTGGATGGTCGCCGTCCGGCAAGGGTTCGCAGGTTACGGCGCCCATAAAACCGGCATAACCCAGCCTATGACGTAATCAACCGCCTATGTCTTGGGCGAAGCTTGCGAATTCTTCACTGACGACTTGGTTTGGTCCAAATTCCGACTTGTCATCGGGTGGAGTCGGGTCCAATGTACTTGAAGTGACGAGAGGGGTTCTTCCCTCTTTTCCGACGCCTGGTGGCGATTCCTCCCTAAACCTCGGGCCGCGCCGCGATCGCCGCGCGGTCCTTTTTTCGTTCCGCTTCACTCACGATGCCCGCGCCGGCGGTCGTCCGTAGACAGACGGGACGTTGTGCTTCGGTACAGAATGAATTAACCCTTTACGGGTATAGCTCATCCAACTGTGCGGGAGGCGGGCGAGCGTCCGTTCCGGCTTTGGATTCAAGTGCGGCGGCGTTCGCAGCCGGAATTTGCGGCCGTCAGCGGGGAGAACGATGCCGAGGCGCCGATGACCGCGGGGGATAACGAGAAGTTCGAACAGTTCGCGGCCATTCTGACCACCGAGCTGCTCGACCGCACCCGCAAAAGTCTTGAACTGCTGACCCCCGAAGAGCAGCCGGCGGCCAAGCTCCCCTTTGCCCTGACCCCGTCCTTCCAGGAAATCTACGCCGAGCTGGTGCGCGTCGGCATCTTCCCGGTGCTGCTGAGCCGCCGCCCGGTGCGGGCCATCGTCGGCGACGTCGATTGGCCGCGCGACGGGCGCGACTATCTGCTGACCGTTCTCGACGACCGCTCCAACGCCGTCTTCACCGCCTGGGATTACGCCTGGGACGCGCTGTGGGACGAGCGGAAGGTGGGGGCCGACAGCGGCTCCTCGGCGCCGGCCAAGAAGAAGGGATTCTTCGCCTCGCTGTTCGGGCGCAAGACGGACAAGCCGGAACGGAAGACCAGCGAGCAGAGCGCCGACGGCGACGTCATGGCCGGCCTCTACACCATGTTGAACGAGCAGGCCGAGCGCCGCGGCTACCTGCCGCTGTTCCACGACGACATCAAGGTGCTGAAGGGGCTGGTCCGCGTGAAGCCGGCGCGCATCTTCCAGGCCTGGAAGGAAATCAACCAGTACCATCACCAGGAGTTCTACCTGTCGGGCCAGGACCAGGCGAAGCCGGGGGTGACCTCCGACTGCCTTCAGAAATGGCACTACAACCTGCCGGACCGGATCGGCGAGTTCCTGGTGCTGAAGGCGGCCGTCGACATGGAGTTCGTGAACAAGCCGTTTCTCGGCAAATACATCCGGCAGTCGGCCCGCACCCAGGAGGAGGCCGAGAAGGGCATGCCCTATCTCGCCGCCTACTGGAAGTCCATGAAGCAATCCGCCGCCGCCCAAGGCTGAGGTCCGCCATGATCCGCCGTTCCGTTCCCCTTCTCGTCGCGTTTCTGGCGTTTTCCAACGGGGTGGCGGCGCAGCCGATCGACCTGTCCGCCTGCCGGTTCCTGACCGCCCACCGGCCGGCGGCCGGGGTGGAATACACGCCGGGCGTGGACGTGAACGGCAAGGCGGTCGCCCCCGCCGACCTGCCGGGATCGGCCGGCGCCGCTCCGCCGCTGGAGCGGTTCGACATCCCGGTGACGGTGGACTTCGCCCGCCGCATGGGGTTCCCGGTGCCGCAGGGTGGTGCGGCGCCGGGCGTCGAGGTCGGCTATCTGACCTGGTACGCCAACCGGCTCTACTTCAACGGCCAGCCCATCGGCGCGCCGAGCGAGGCCGAGGTCTACGCCTATTGCCGCACCGCCCAATAGGCCGATCCGTCCTCCGCCGCACGCCGTGACGATGGACAAGCGCGCGGTGGCTTCCTAAAGTCGCTCTCCCTGTTGCGGACCGGCGCACCGCCGGACGAATCCCCTCGAAACCGAGAGCAGAGCCATGCGGCTGTCCACCTTCTTCCTGCCGACCCTCAAGGAGACCCCGACCGAGGCGCAGATCGTCTCGCACCGCCTGATGCTGCGGGCCGGGATGATCCGCCAGACCAGCGCCGGCATCTACGCCTGGCTGCCGCTGGGCCATCGGGTCCTGAAGAAGATCGAGCAGATCGTCCGCGAGGAGCAGGACGCCGCCGGCGCCCAGGAACTGCTGATGCCGACCATCCAGTCGGCGGAATTGTGGAAGGAAAGCGGCCGCTACGACGATTACGGCAAGGAGATGCTGCGCATCACCGACCGCCACGACCGCGAGATGCTGTTCGGTCCGACGAACGAGGAGATGATCACCGACATCTTCCGCGCCTTCGTGAAGAGCTACCGCCAGCTTCCGCTGAACCTCTACCACATCCAGTGGAAGTTCCGGGACGAGATCCGCCCCCGCTTCGGCGTGATGCGCGGGCGCGAGTTCCTGATGAAGGACGCCTACAGCTTCGATATCGACGCGGCCAGCGCCCGGCGCTCCTACCAGAAGATGTTCCTCGCCTATCTGCGCACCTTCGCCCGCATGGGGCTGAAGGCGATCCCGATGCGCGCCGACACCGGCCCCATCGGCGGCGACCTCAGCCACGAGTTCATCATCCTGGCCGAGACCGGCGAGAGCGGCGTCTTCTGCCACAAGGACTGGCTGACCCTGGACGTGCTGCAGAACGCCCCGGGCTTCGACGAGGACCTGCAGCCCTTCTTCGACACCTACACCTCGATCTACGCGGCGACCGACGAGAAGCACGAGCCCGGCAACTGCCCGGTTCCGGAGTCGGACCTGGTGTCGGCCCGCGGCATCGAGGTCGGCCACATCTTCAACTTCGGCACCAAGTATTCGAAGCCGATGAACGCCGTCGTCGCCGGTCCGGGCGGCGAGCCGGTCCCGGTCGAGATGGGGTCCTACGGCATCGGCGTGTCGCGTCTGATGGGCGCCATCATCGAGGCCAGCCATGACGACAACGGCATCATTTGGCCGGACGCCGTGGCGCCCTTCAACGTCGGCCTCGTCAACCTCAAGGTCGGCGACGCCGAGACCGACCGCGTCTGCCAGGAGTTGTACTACAAGCTCCGCGCCAACGGGATGGACGTGCTGTACGACGACCGCGACGAGCGTCCGGGCGTGAAGTTCGCCGACATGGACCTGATCGGCCTGCCGTGGCAGCTTGTCGTCGGCCCGCGCGGCCTGAAGAACGGCGTGGTCGAGCTGAAGCGCCGCGCCACCGGCGAGAAGCAGGAGCTGTCGGTGGACAGCGCCCTGGAAAAGCTCTCGGCGTAACACCGTGGGGCGGGGGAGCGGGCGCCTTGGAAGGTCGCCCTTTTCCTGCCACGGTTAAGCACTTATGTTGCGGGGCGGCGGACTGGTTGCGGTCCGCCGCCTTTGCTTTTGCCGGCCCTTCGTCGCCGGCCTTTCGCTCATCGGGAGCCGCATGATCTTCTCCGCCTTCGAACGCATGGTCGCGATGCGCTATCTGCGGGCGCGCCGCCAGGAAGGGTTCATTTCGGTCATCGCGGGATTCTCGCTGCTGGGCATCGCGCTCGGCGTGGCGACGCTGATCATCGTGATGTCGGTGATGAACGGCTTCCGGGCGGAGCTTCTGGGCCGCGTGCTCGGCCTGAACGGCCACCTCAACGTCTACAGCGTCCGCGGCGGCCCGCTGCCCGACTACGACCCGCTGGTGCAGCGGCTCCAGGGCGTGCCCGGCGTGGTCGGCGTGACGCCGACCGTGGAGGGGCAGGCGCTGGTGTCGGTGCGCGGGGTCGCCTCCGGCGCGGTGGTGCGCGGCGTGCGGCCGGAGGATTTCCGGGTGCGCCCGACGCTGTCCCGCAACATCGTGCGCGGCACCGCGGAGGCGTTCGGCGAGGACAACATCGCCATCGGCATCCGCATGGCGCAGCGGCTGGGGCTGGCGGTCGGCGACCAGCTCACCCTGATCGCGCCGCAGGGGAACGTCACCGCCTTCGGCACCGTGCCGCGGATGCGCAGCTTCACCATCGGCGCGGTGTTCGACGTCGGCATGTTCGAATACGACAACAGCTTCATCTTCCTGCCCCTGCCGGAGGCCCAGGCCTTCTTCCGCACGGGCGAGGCGGTGACCTCGCTGGAGGTCTTCGTCAGCGACCCGACCCAGATCCGCGCGGCGCGCGACGCCATCCAGTCGGCGGTGGCCGGGGTGGGGCGGGTGGTCGACTGGCAGCAGTCCAACGCCAGCTTCTTCACGGCGCTCCAGGTCGAGCGCAACGTGATGTTCCTGATCCTGTCGCTGATCATCACGGTGGCCGCCTTCAACATCATCTCCAGCCTGATCATGCTGGTGAAGGACAAGGGGCGGGACATCGCCATCCTGCGCACCATGGGCGCCACCCGCGGCATGATCATGCGCATCTTCTTCCTGTCCGGCGCCTCGGTGGGGGTGGCGGGGACGCTGGTGGGCGTGGCGCTTGGCGTGTCCTTCGCGCTGAACATCGAGACGATCCGCCAGGGCATCCAGGCGCTGACCGGAACCAACCTGTTCAACGCCGAGATTTATTTCCTCTCGCAACTGCCGGCGAAGATCGACTGGTCGGAAGTGGTCCAGGTCACCCTGATGGCGCTGGGCCTGTCCTTCGCCGCCACCGTCTACCCGTCCTGGCGGGCGGCCCGTCTCGATCCGGTGGAGGCCCTGCGCTATGAGTGAGCCGATGCTGGAACTGTCGGGGATCGTCCGCACCTTCGAGCAGGCGGGGACGGAGCTGCAGGTGCTGCGCGGGGCGGAGCTGACCGTCCATGCCGGCGAGCTGGTCGCCCTGGTCGGCCCCTCGGGCGCCGGCAAATCGACCCTGCTGCACATCGCCGGCCTGCTGGAGCGGCCGACCGCCGGAACCGTGCGGATCGCCGGGACCGACGTGTCGGCCCTGGACGACGGCAAGCGGACGGAGGTGCGCCGCCGCTCCGTCGGCTTCGTCTACCAGTTCCATCACCTGCTGCCGGAATTCTCCGCGCTGGAGAACATCGTGCTGCCGCAGATGATCAACGGCGTGGCGAAGCGCACCGCCCGCGAGCGCGCCCTGGAACTGCTGCGCATGGTCGGGCTGGAGCCGCGCGCCGGCCACCGCCCGGCCCGCCTGTCCGGCGGCGAGCAGCAGCGGGTCGCCATCGCCCGCGCCCTGGCCAACGGGCCGGGGCTGCTGATCGCCGACGAGCCGACGGGCAACCTCGACCCGCACACCGCGGAGGGCGTCTTCGCCATGCTGACCACCATCGTGCGGCAGGCCCGGGTCGGCGCCCTGATCGCCACCCACAACCTGGAGCTCGCGAACCGCATGGACCGGGTGTTCGAGATGAGCGACGGGCTTCTCGTGGAGCACGCCAGGGTTTGATCGCCCTCGCGGCGCGGCCGGGCAACCGGCCGAACCGCGTAAGAGTGGCATCGCCGTTCGGCGGATTGGTGATCGGCGCGTCCTGGGGCAGACTTCGCGCAACCCAACAAGGAGGGACCGGAGTCCATGGATCAGAAGATCATCGATCTGTACGACGAGTACACCCACCGGCCGCTGCCGCGCCGCGTCTTCCTGGAGCGGCTGGCGGTGCTGGCGGGCAGCGCGGCGGCCATACCGGCGATCCTCTCCCAGATCGAGCCGAACTACGCCCTGGCCGCCGAGGTCCCGGAGGACGACAGCCGAATCGCCACGGACCGCGTCACCTTCCAGGGCGCGACCGGCGATGTCCAGGCCTACCGGGCCCGCCCGAAGCTGGCCGAGCAGGCGCCGTCCGTGGTGGTGATCCACGAGAACCGCGGGCTGAACCCGTACATCGAGGACGTGACGCGGCGGCTGGCGGTGGCCGGGTTCGTCGCCATGGCCCCGGATCTGCTGTCCCCCCTCGGCGGCACGCCGCAGGACCCCGACCGTGCCCGGGAGATGATCGGACAGCTCGACGCCGACAAGGCGGTGAACAACCTGATCGCGTCGATGAGCGACCTGATGGCCTACCGCTACTCCAACGCCAAGGTGGGAGCCATCGGCTTCTGCTGGGGCGGCGGCATGACCAACCGGCTGGCCATCAAGGCGCCGGACCTCAAGGCGGGTGTCGTTTTCTACGGTCCGTCTCCCGACCCGGCGCTGGTCACCACCATCAAGGCGCCGCTCCTGCTCCATTACGCCGGGCTGGACAACAATGTGAACGCCAAGGTCCCAGCCTATGAGGAGGCGCTGAAGAAGGCTGGCAAGTCGTACGAGCTTTTCATGTACGACAACGTGAACCACGCCTTCCACAACGACACGTCGGCGGAGCGCTACAACAAGGAGGCGGCGGACCTCGCCTGGGGCCGGTCCGTGGAGTTCCTGAAGAAGAACCTGACCTGAGCGGTCAGGCGCGAGTCAGGGCCGGTGGGTGGCCGGCCGTGCGGAGGGCAGCTTCAGCACGGCCACCGCCAGCCCGGCCAGGACGAGAAGCGCACCGGCCAGCTTCAGCGGTGTGAAGCTCTCCCCCAGGACCAGCGCACTGGAACTCATGCCGAAGACCGGCACCAGCAGCGAGAAGGGCGCCACCAGGCTCGCCGGGTAATGGCGCAGCAGGAAGCCCCAGGCGGCGAAGCCGAACAGCGTCGCCCCGAAGGCGATGTAGGCCACCGCCCCGACGCCAAGCGGCGTCAGATGGGTCAGGGCCTGCCACGCCCGGTCCGGCCCTTCCAGCCCCAGCGACAGCAGAAGCAGCGGGATCGGCGGCACCACGCTGACCCACAGCATCATGCGGAACAGGTCCGGCGCCTTGGCCTGCTTGATCAGCAGGTTCGCCACGCCCCAGGCCGCGGCGGCCGCCATGACCAGGGCGAGCCCGAGCAGCGAATCGCCCGCCGGCATCTCCAGCGCGATCACGCCGATCCCGGCGAAGGCGACCGCCATGCCCAGCACCTGCTTCGGTCCGGGCCGTTCGCCGAGCACCGCCGCGGCGAACAGGGCGGTGAAGAAGGCCTGGGACTGCAGCACCAGCGACGACAGCCCCGCCGGCATGCCGATGTCCATCCCGACGAACAGCAGCGAGAACTTCACCACCCCCAGCACCATTCCGATGCCCAGGATGAAGCGCCAGGGCACGGGCGGACCGCCGCGCACCCCCAGCACGGCGAGCGGCAGCGCCGCCAGCGCGAAGCGCAGGGCGCAAAACAGGATCGGCGGGAAATCCGCGAGGCCGACCTTGATGGCGACGAAGTTGAAGCCCCAGATCGCCGCGACGGCGACGGCAAGGCCGATGTGGGCGGTGCGCATGGGGCCGAGGCTAGAGACGCGCGCCCCGGCGGTCAACGCGCCGCCCAATGCGCCCGTCGCGGGTCAGACCCCCGGATCGCTTCACTTGTCCGTGTGCAGGATGCGGCACTCGTCCAGCGCGGCCAGCGCCCAGGAGGAACCGCCGAGATTCACGTCGCCGATGTCCGTCCCGCCGCCGTCCCGCTGCAGCGTCACGGCACGTGACCGCATGAAGGGTTCGAAGAGATCCTCGTATTTCGGCAGCTCGACCGGTACCACCACGCCGCCGTCGGGCAGGGGGCTCGCCTCCAGCGCCATGGTCTCGCCGTCGGGGAAGATGGCGGTCAGGCGGCTTTCCGTGTCCTTGCCGGCCTGGGCGTGCTGGTCGGCGTTGACCAGCATGGCGGCGCCTTTCGCCGTCGCCCGGAAGGAGAGGGGGGAGGAGTCGTCGGTCCGCGTGGCGTAGCAATAGGCCGAGCCGGTCTCGGTCGCCGGATGGACCCGAACGACCCAGCCCTTGTTCTGAGCGACGACGCGCCCCGGCGCGTCGGACAGGGGAGAGGCGGGGATTTCGGTCGGCGGCGGCCGGTGGGTCTGCTCCGCGGACGGTGCGGGGGCGCCGGTGGTCTGGCAAGCCGTGAGGAGCGTGGCCGCCAGCACCGCCAGGACGGCGCTGGAGCGGATGCTTCGCATGGAATGGGTCATTCTTGGATCGTGGCTCCGCCTCTTTCGATAGCACGAACACGCATGATCGGGGAATCTTCCCTTGCCCTCGATCGGGTTGGCGCATCGCCGCATGGCCGGGCCCGCGCTTGGTCCCTTGCAGTGCGGGACGGGATGCGCGACGACTAGGGGAGACGTCCCCCCCCTTCGCTGGAACCGGTGCCCATCTCCGCCATGCCCCACGCCGACTTCATCCACCTGCGCGTCCACTCCGCCTATTCCCTGTCCGAGGGCGCCATCAAGGTGAAGGAGCTGGTCAAGCTCTGCCAGAAGAAGGACATGCCGGCGGTCGCCGTGACCGACACCGGCAACCTGTTCGGCGCGCTGGAATTCGCGCTGGCCGCCGCGGATTCGGGCGTGCAGCCGATCATCGGCACGGTCCTCGGCATCACCCGAGTCGGCCCCGCCAACGGCAAGCCGGGCCTGCCGGGCAAGGCGGCGTCGGTTCCCGACCAGCTCGTCCTGCTCTGCCAGACCGACGAGGGCTACCGGAACCTGATGAAGCTGGTCTCCAAGGCCTTCCTGGAATCCGACCCCATGGCCGGGCCGCAGATTCCACTGGATGCGCTTGAAGGCCATTCCGCCGGGCTGATCGCGCTGACCGGCGGCCCCGCCGGCTCGGTCGGGCGGCTGCTGGGCGAGGGGCAGAAGGATCTGGCGCTCGACGTGCTGGAGCGGCTGAAGCGGCTGTTCCCCGGCCGGCTCTACGTCGAGCTTCAGCGCCACCGCGACCATTTCGCGGTGATCGAGGACGCCATCGAGCCGGCGCTGATCGACCTCGCCTACACCCACGACCTGCCGCTGGTCGCCACCAACGACTGCTATTTCGCGACCGAGGACATGTACGAGGCGCACGACGCGCTGCTCTGCATCGCCGAGGGCGCCTACATCGGCCAGACCGAGCGCCGCCGCCTCACCCCCGACCACCGCTTCAAGTCGGCGGAGGAGATGCGGGAGCTGTTCAAGGACCTGCCGGAGGCGGTGGACAACACGGTCGCCATCGCCAAGCGCTGCTCCTTCCTGCTGAAGCCGATCAAGCCCATCCTCCCGCCCTTCCCCTGCGAGGGCGGCCGCGACGAGGGCGAGGAACTGCGCGCCCAGTCCCGCGAGGGTCTGGAGATGCGGCTGAACAGCGTCGTCTACACCCCGGACATGACGCCGGAGCAGCGCGCGGAGACCCGCAAGACCTATTTCGAGCGGCTGGAGTTCGAGCTGGACGTCATCGTGTCGATGAAGTTCCCCGGCTACTTCCTGATCGTGTCGGACTTCATCAAGTGGGCCAAGTCGCACGACATCCCGGTGGGGCCGGGCCGTGGCTCGGGCGCGGGCTCGGTCGTCGCCTGGGCGCTGACCATCACCGACTTGGACCCGCTGCGCTTCGGCCTGCTGTTCGAGCGCTTCCTGAACCCCGAACGCGTGTCGATGCCCGACTTCGACGTGGACTTCTGCCAGGACCGCCGCGAAGAGGTGATCCGCTACGTCCAGGACAAGTACGGCTACGACCGCGTCGCCCAGATCATCACCTTCGGTAAGCTGCAGGCCCGCGCCGTGCTGCGCGACGTCGGGCGCGTGCTGCAGATGCCCTACGGGCAGGTGGACAAGATCTGCAAGCTGGTGCCGAACAACCCGGCCAACCCGGTGACGCTCCAGCAGGCGCTCGACAGCGAGGAGATGCTGCGCCAGGCCCGCGACGGCGATGAGACCGTGGCGCGGCTCGTCAACATCGCGCTGAAGCTGGAGGGGCTGTACCGCCACGCCTCGACCCACGCGGCGGGCGTGGTGATCGGCGACCGGCCGCTGCACGATCTGGTGCCGCTGTATCGCGATCCGCGGTCGGACATGCCGGTCACCCAGTTCAACATGAAGTTCGTCGAGCAGGCCGGTCTGGTGAAGTTCGACTTCCTCGGCCTGAAGACGCTGACCGTTCTGAAGACGGCGGTGGACCTGATTCCGGAAAAGCCGGACCTGACCACCGTCACGCTGGACGATCCCCGAAGCTACGAGATCCTGGGGCGCGCCGAATCGACCGGCGTGTTCCAGCTGGAAAGCTCGGGCATGCGCGACGTGCTGCGCCGGCTGAAGCCGAACCGGCTGGAGGACATCATCGCGCTGGTGTCGCTCTACCGCCCCGGCCCGATGGACAACATCCCCAAATACATCAAGGTGAAGAACGGGGAGGAGCAGCCCGACTACATGAACCCGGCCCTGGAGCCGATCCTGAAGGAGACCTTCGGGATCATGATCTACCAGGAGCAGGTCATGCAGATCGCCCAGGTGCTGTCCGGCTATTCGCTGGGCGGTGCCGATCTTCTGCGCCGCGCCATGGGCAAGAAGATCAAGGAGGAGATGGACAAGGAGCGCGACAAGTTCGTCGTCGGCGCCAAGGACAAGGGCGTGGACCCCGATCAGGCCAGCATGATCTTCGATCAGGTGGCCAAGTTCGCCGGCTACGGCTTCAACAAGAGCCACGCCGCCGCCTACGCCCTGGTCGCCTACCACACCGCCTATCTGAAGGCGAACCACCCGGTGGAGTTCATGGCGGCGTCGATGACGCTCGACCTCGGCAACACCGACAAGCTGAACGTCTTCCGGCAGGAGCTGGTGCGGCTGAAGATCAAGCTGCTGACTCCGGACATCAACAGGTCCGACAGCATCTTCGGGGTGGAGGCACTGCCCGACGGCACCAAGGCGGTGCGCTACGCGCTGGCCGCGGTGAAGGGCGTAGGCCTGCCCGCCATGAAGGCGGTGGTGGAGGAGCGGCGCAGGAACGGCCCCTACAAGAGCCTGTTCGACTTCGCCCGTCGCCTTGACCTGAAGACCATCAACAAGCGTCAGCTGGAGAACCTGACCTGCGCCGGCGCCTTCG
The DNA here is from genome assembly GCF_040500525.1 of Azospirillum formosense. Taxonomy (NCBI): domain Bacteria; kingdom Pseudomonadati; phylum Pseudomonadota; class Alphaproteobacteria; order Rhodospirillales; family Azospirillaceae; genus Azospirillum; species Azospirillum formosense. Next base: position 956,424 of record NZ_CP159402.1, read on the forward strand.
ACGGCATCAACCCGAACCGCGCCCAGGTGCACGCCGCGCTGGAGACTCTGATCCGCTACGCCCAGGCCGAGGCGGCGGAGCGCGACAGCGGCATCGGCAACCTGTTCGGCGGCGCCGGCGGCGGGCTGAAGGAGCCGGACCTGCCCAAGGTGAAGGAGTGGGAACCGTTGGAGAAGCTGAAGCACGAGTTCGGCGCCATCGGCTTCTACCTGTCCGCCCACCCGCTGGACGCCTTCGCTGGGCCGCTCGCCCGCATGCGGGTGGTGCGGTCGGCGGACCTCGCCACGGCGGTGACCGGCGGCGGCTCGACCCGGCGCAGCGTCGCCGGCATCGTGGTCAGCCGCAAGGAGAAGACCGCCAAGTCGGGCAACCGCTTCGCCTTCGTCGAGCTGTCCGACTCCAGCGGCGGCTACGAGGTGACCGTCTTCTCCGAGGTGCTGGCGACCAACCGCGACCTGCTGGAGGCCGGGCGCCCGGTGCTGATGACCGTGGACGTCCAGATGAATGGCGAGGACATCCGCCTGACCTGCCAGGAGGTGAAGCCGCTGGAGGACGCCGTCGCCCAGGTGTCGGACGGCCTGAAGGTGGTGGTGCGCGACGGCGGGCCGGTGGAGAGCATCCGCGGCATGCTGGAGCGGCTGGCCCGCGGCAAGGGCAAGATCCACCTGCTGGTCGAGATCGACCCGCTGAAGGAGGTGGAGATCCAGCTTCCCGGCTCCTTCAACATCACCAACCAGAGCCGCGCCGCGCTGAAGGCGGTGCCGGGGGTGGTCGAGGTGGTCGAGCTGTAGCGATCGCGCTTCCCGCGGCGAAGCCGTGCGCGCTGCGCCGCAATCGGCCTCAAGCAATTACCAAACCGGTGTTGCCAAAGCGGTTGCGGCGGGCTATGTAAGCGCCGTCGTCAAAACCTCACGCGGGCTGGCGGTCCCTCGGCTTTACCCCGATGGCCCGATCCGGTGTCCTGTCAAACGGACAGTGCCCGCGGCGGAGCAACCGGAAAAGGACTTTTCCAAATGGCTATTCCGTCTTTCACCATGCGCCAGCTGCTCGAAGCCGGCGTCCACTTCGGTCACCACACCCGCCGCTGGAACCCGAAGATGGGCCCGTACATCTTCGGCGTGCGCAACGGCGTGCACATCATCGACCTGGAGCAGACCGTCCCGGCGCTGCACCGCGCCCTGCAGGCCGTCCGTGACGTCGTCGCCGGCGGCGGCCGCGTCCTGTTCGTCGGCACCAAGCGCCAGGCCCAGGAGAAGGTGGCCGAGGCCGCGTCGAAGTGCGGCCAGTACTACGTCAACCACCGCTGGCTCGGCGGCATGCTGACCAACTGGAAGACCATCTCCCAGTCGATCAAGCGCCTGCGCGAGATGGAAGAGCGTCTGGCCGGCGACACCTCGGGCCTGACCAAGCGCGAAATCCTCGAGCTGACCCGCGAGCGCGACAAGCTGGAGCGCGCGCTGGGCGGCATCAAGGAGATGGGCGGCCTGCCGGACGTCCTCTTCATCATCGACACCAACAAGGAGTCGATCGCCGTCAAGGAAGCCAACAAGCTGGGCATCCCGGTCATCGCGGTGATCGACAGCAACTCCGATCCGGACGGCGTGGCCTTCCCGATCCCGGGCAACGACGACGCTCTGCGCGCCATCGACCTGTACTGCGAGCTGGTGAACGGCGCCGTGCTCGACGGCCTGCAGGCTGAGATGAGCGCCGCCGGCATCGACGTCGGCTCCTCCGAGGAGGCTCCGGCCGAGCAGCTGCCGGAAGAGGAAGGGGCCGAGGCCGAACAGGCCCAGGCCTGATCCCGGTGATACGGGGCAGCCGGGCCTTATGACCTATGGCCCGGCTGCCTTTTTTATGAGTTGTTAGGATCAACCCGATCCGCTTGGATCCGTTCGGAAGGAAGAGGGCGAAACCATGGCCGAGATTACCGCCGCGCTCGTCAAGGAACTGCGCGAGAAGACCGGCGCGGGCATGATGGACTGCAAGAAGGCGCTGGCCGAGACCCAGGGCGACCTCGAGGGCGCCGTTGACTGGCTGCGCAAGAAGGGCCTCGCCGCCGCCGCCAAGAAGTCCGGCCGCGTCGCCGCCGAGGGTCTGGTCGCCGTCGCCACCGCCGGCACCGCGGGCGCCGTCGTCGAGGTGAACGCCGAGACCGACTTCGTCGCGCGCAACGACAAGTTCCAGGCCTTCTCCGTGAAGGCGGCCGAACTGGCCCTGTCGGGTTCGGGCGACGTCGAGGGCCTGAAGGCCGCCGCCTATCCGGACGCCGGCCGCACGGTCCAGGAAGAGCTGACCACCCTGATCGCCACCATCGGCGAGAACATGAACATCCGCCGCTCGACCAAGCTGTCGGTCCCGGCGGGCGTCGTCGTGTCCTACGTCCACTCGGCCATCGCGCCGGGCCTCGGCAAGATCGGTGTGCTGGTCGCCCTGGAGTCGACCGGCGACGCCGCCAAGCTGAACGATCTGGGCAAGCAGATCGCCATGCACATCGCCGCCGCCCGTCCGGACGCCCTGGACATCGCCGATGTCGACACCTCCGCCCTGGAGCGTGAGCGCAACGTGCTCGCCGAGCAGGCCCGCGCCTCGGGCAAGCCGGAGAACATCGTCGAGAAGATGCTCGAAGGCCGCATCCGCAAGTACTACGAGGAAGTGGTGCTGCTGGAGCAGACCTACGTGATCGACGGCGAGACCAAGGTCCGCAAGGTGGTCGAGAACGCCGCCAAGGACGTCGGCGCCCCGGTCAAGGTGACGGGCTTCGTCCGCTACGCGCTGGGCGAGGGCATCGAGAAGGCGGAGAGCGATTTCGCCGCCGAAGTCGCCGCCGCCGCCGGCCAGAAGTAAGGAACCGGCAGCCCGCCGCACGCACTCTTCACACCAACCGGGAGAAAGCCCCCCATGGCCCAGAGCACCGGGACCACCGAGCCGGCTGACGGCATCCGCTTCAAACGAGTCCTGCTGAAGGTGTCGGGCGAGGCGTTGATGGGTCAGCGCGACTACGGCCTCGACCCGGACGTCGTCAACCGCGTCGCCAACGAGGTGAAGGCGGTGATCGAGCTGGGCGTCCAGGTCAGCCTGGTCATCGGCGGGGGCAACATCTTCCGCGGGGTGAAGGGTGCGGCGAGCGGCATGGAGCGCGCCTCGGCTGACTACATCGGGATGCTCGCCACCGTGATGAACGCCCTGTCGATGCAGAGCGCTCTGGAGCGGATGGGTGTCGCGACCCGCGTGCAGTCGGCCATTCCCATGTCGTCGGTGTGCGAGCCCTACATCCGGCGCCGCGCCATCCGGCACATGGAGAAGGGCCGCGTGGTGATCTTCGCCGCCGGCACCGGCAACCCCTTCTTCACCACCGACACCGCCGCCGCGCTGCGCGCGTCGGAGATGGGCTGCGACGCTCTGCTGAAGGGCACGCAGGTGGATGGCGTCTACACCGCCGACCCGAAGAAGGTGAAGGACGCCGAGCGTTACGAGCGCCTGGGCTATCTGGACGTCCTGGCGAACGATCTGCAGGTGATGGACGCCTCCGCGATCTCCTTGGCGCGCGAGAGCCACATCCCCATACTCGTGTTCTCGATCCACACCCCCGGCGCCTTCGCCGAGGTGATGCAGGGCCGGGGCAAGTTTACGATCATCAACGAAGAAACGGAGTGAGCCGTGGCTGCGCCTGATACATCGGACCTCCAGTCGGATCTCAAGCGCCGCATGGAAGGAGCGCTTGAGGCGTTTCGCAAGGAGTTGAGCGGCCTGCGCACCGGCCGCGCCTCCGCCAGCCTGCTTGAGCCCGTGACCGTCGAGGCCTACGGCGCCCGCATGCACCTCAAGGAGGTCGGCACCGTCAGCGTGCCCGAGCCGCGCCTGATCGTCGTGCAGGTGTGGGACCGCGGCATGGTCAAGGCCGTGGAGAAGGGCATCCGCGATTCGGGCCTCGGCCTGAATCCGCAGACGGAAGGCCAGTCGATCCGCGTGCCGCTGCCCGACCTGACGCAGGAGCGCCGCAAGGAGCTCGCCAAGGTTGCCCACAAGTACGCCGAGCAGGCCCGCGTCGCCGTGCGCAACGTGCGCCGCGACGGCATGGACGGCCTGAAGAAGGCCGAGAAGGCCGGCGACATCTCGCAGGACGAGCACAAGGGACTCGGCGAGAAGGTCCAGGCGCTGACCGACCAGTACATCAAGCTGGTCGACGATGCGCTTGCGGCGAAAGAAAAGGACATCATGCAGGTCTGACGGCATGCGCGACGCGGAAGACAGCCGCCCCCTGCGCCCGCCCGCGCACGTGGCCGTGATCATGGACGGCAACGGGCGTTGGGCGAAGTCCAGAGGGCTGCCCCGCACCGCCGGCCATAAAAAGGGCGTGGACGCCGTCCGCCGGACGGTCGAAGCCGCGGGCGAACTGGGGATCGGCTATCTGACGATCTTCAGCTTCTCGTCCGAGAACTGGCGTCGGCCGGAGGAGGAGGTGTCCGACCTCATGCAGCTCCTGCGCTTCTACCTGCGCAGCGAGATTGCCGACCTCCACCGCAACGGCGTGCGCCTGCGCGTCATCGGCGACCGGGCCCGTTTGTCCAAGGACATCGTCAGCCTGATCGACAACGCCGAAAACCTCACGCGCGACAACCGCAAGCTGACCCTCGTGGTGGCGTTGAGCTACGGCTCCCGCCAGGAGATCACGCTGGCGGCGCGGCGTCTGGCCGAGGAGGTCAAGGCGGGCACGCTCGATCCCGCGGACATCACCGAGGACCGGCTGTCCGAACGCCTGTTCACCGCCGACATCCCGGACCCCGACCTGATCGTCCGCACCAGCGGCGAAAAGCGCATCAGCAACTTCCTGCTGTGGCAGGCGGCGTATGCCGAGCTGGTCTTCGTGGACACGCTCTGGCCTGATTTTTCCAAGCGTGACCTGGAGGCGGCGATTGAAGAGTTCCACCGACGGGAACGTCGCTTCGGCGCAACCACCGGCATCCGCTAAATCCGGCGACCTGAAGACGCGCGCCATCTCGGCGCTCGTCCTGGCTCCGCTCGTCCTGGCCGCGGTCTGGGCCGGCGGCTGGGTGTTTCACGTCCTCATCGCGCTCGGCGCCGTGGCCTCCGCCGTGGAGTGGGGCAACCTCGTTCCCTGCCGCCGCAAGGGCGCGGCCATCGCGTTATCGGTGGCCGGCGTCCTTCTGGCGCTGGGCGCGCAGATCGCCGCCGGACCGTGGGCGGCCGTCGTCGTCGCCATCCTGGCCGCGGCCGGCGTGGCTGTCGCGTCGGGCGGACCGGACCGCGGCCTGTCCGGAACTGGCGTCCTCTACGTCGTGGCCGGTCTGGCCGGCCTGATGTGGCTTCGCGACGACCCGGACTCCGGCCTCGCCCTGTTCCTCTTCACCATGCTGGGCGTCTGGGCGACCGACATCGGCGCCTACGCCGCCGGGCGCAGCATCGGCGGGCCGAAGCTGGCCCCGCGCATCAGCCCGAAGAAGACCTGGGCCGGGCTGATCGGGGGCATGGCCTCCTCCGCCCTGGTGGGGTGGGGGGTGGCTCTGGCGGCGGGCGCGCAGCGTCCGCTTCTGGCTCTTGCGGTTGGCGCCGTCCTCGCCGTAGTGGCGCAAGCGGGCGACCTCTTCGAATCCGCGGTCAAGCGCCGTTACAACGTGAAGGACAGCGGCCATCTCATTCCTGGTCACGGGGGAATCCTGGACCGCATCGACGGGCTGCTCACCGCGGCCCCGGTGCTGGCCCTGTTCCACGCGACCATCGGCACGGCAATCGCATGGTGGTGACGGGGTCATGGTTGTGAAGGCTGAAGGGGCGGGGGACGCGCCGCGCCGCGTGACGATCTTCGGGTCGACCGGGTCGGTCGGCACGCAGACGCTGGACCTCGTCGCCCGCGATCCGGAGCGCTTTCCGGTCGAGGCGCTGACCGCCAACCGCAACGTCGCCCTGCTCGCCGAGCAGGCGCGGCAGCTCCGCCCGAAACTGGCCGTGGTCGCCGACCCCGCCGCCTACGCCGACCTCAAGGAGGCGCTGGCCGGAACCGGCGTCGAGGCCGCCGCCGGGCCGCAGGCCGTGGCCGAGGCCGCGGAGCGTCCGGCCGACTGGGTGATGGCCGCCATCGTCGGCGCCGCCGGGCTGGAGCCGACACTGGCCGCGGTGCGCCGCGGCGCCTGCGTCGCCTTCGCCAACAAGGAGGTGCTGGTCTGCGCCGGCGCCCTGATGATGGAGGAGGTGCGCCGTCACGGCGCCAACCTGCTGCCGGTCGACAGCGAGCATTCGGCGATCTACCAGGTCTTCGACTTCGACCGTCTGGACAGCGTCCAGCGCCTGATCCTGACCGCCTCCGGCGGCCCCTTCCGGACGAAGGACCGCGCCTTCATGGCGGCGGCGACGCGCGAGCAGGCGGTCGCCCACCCGACCTGGGAGATGGGCGCCAAGATCTCCATCGACAGCGCCACCATGATGAACAAGGGGCTGGAGATCATCGAGGCGCATTTCCTCTTCGGCGTCCCCGAAGAGAAGATCGACGTGCTGGTCCATCCCCAATCGGTCGTGCATTCGCTGGTCGAGTATGTCGACGGCTCCGTGCTGGCGCAGCTCGGCACGCCGGACATGCGCACGCCGATCGCCTACGCGCTCGGCTGGCCGGCGCGCATCCCGACGCCCGCCGAACGGCTGGATCTCGTCAAGGCGGCAACCCTGACCTTCGAGGCGCCGGACCCCGAGCGTTTCCCGGCCCTGCGGCTGGCCCGGGCCGCCTTGCAAAGCGGTGGGGGCGCTCCTACTATTCTCAGTGCCGCCAACGAGGTGGCCGTGCAGGCGTTTCTCGACCGCCGGATCGGTTTTCTCGACATCGAACGGATCGTCGAGGGGGTGCTGGGCACGCTGCCGCACCGGCCGCTCCGCGACCTGGGCGCGGTGCGCGACACCGACGCCGAGGCGCGCCGCGTCGCGGCGGACCGGGTCGAGGCGCTGGCACGCTGAGTTTTTTTCCGGACGCGGACCGCGACGGGACCGCTCCGGGATGCAAAGGATGTGATGGACGTCATGGGCGGCTTCGGGACCACGCTTCTGTCTTTTCTGCTGGTCCTCACCGTGCTCGTGTTTGTGCACGAACTCGGCCACTATCTCGTGGCGCGCCGCAACGGCGTGCGGATCGAGGTCTTCTCCATCGGCTTCGGTCCGGAGCTGTTCGGCTGGACCGACCGCTCCGGCACGCGCTGGAAATTCAGCGCCATCCCGCTCGGCGGCTATGTGAAGATGTTCGGCGACGCCGACCCGGCGAGCACGCCCGGCGCCCACACGCAGAGCATGAGCGCCGAGGAGCAGGCGGTCTCCTTCCACCACAAGCGGCTCGGCCAGCGGGCGGCTATCGTGGCGGCGGGACCGATTGCGAATTTCCTGTTCGCCATCGTCGCCCTGACCATCCTCTTCGCCACCGCCGGCCAATCCTTCACCCCGCCGGACGTCGGCGGCGTGCAGCCGGGCAGCGCCGCGGAGCGCGCCGGCCTGCAGCCGGGCGACCTGATCGTCTCGATCAACGGCAGCGGCATCCAGCGATTCGAGGAAATCCGGCAGATCGTCTCGATGCAGCCGGGCGCGCCGCTGGAGATGGTGGTGCAACGCGACGGCCGCTCGGTCAACCTGACGGCGACTCCGGACGTGCGGGAGGTCACCGACCGACTCGGCAACACCCATCGCATCGGCCAGCTCGGCATCATGCGCGGCGGGGCGGAGACGAAGCGCCACGACCCGCTGACGGCGCTGTGGCAGGCGGGCCGGGAGGTTGTCGGCATGGTGTCGGGCACCTTCGTGGCGCTGGGCCAGATGATCGAGGGATCGCGCGGCACCGAGGAGCTGGGCGGGCCGCTGCGCATCGCCCAGATGTCCGGCGAGGTCGCCCAATCCGGCTGGTACCCGCTGATCTGGTTCATGACCTTCCTGTCCGTGAACCTCGGCATGATCAATTTGTTTCCGGTTCCGCTGCTTGACGGCGGCCATCTGATGTTCTACGCCCTTGAAGGACTCCGTGGGCGTCCTCTCGGACCTAAAGCGCAAGAATACGGTTTCCGCATCGGGCTTGCTTTGGTATTAACGCTCATGGTTTTCGCCACGTGGAACGATCTCGTTCAGCTTCGCGTGGTGGATTTCTTTAGGGGGCTCATTTCCTGAGGGATGCCCCCAAAGCCAGGGAGCGAGCTTTGCGGGTGTCGAGCAGGGTTCTGGCGTTCGGCCTGATGGCCGGTTGCGCCATGACGACGGTTTCTCTTGCCCTTTCCCACGCAGCCTGGGCCCAGGCGGGCGCGCCCAATCGGGGGGCGGCGAAATCCGCCGCCTTCGGCGACGGGACGCTGGTGGCGCAGATGTTCTCGGGCGGCACCATCCGGGACATCCGGGTGGAGGGCGTCCAGCGCATCGAGCCGACGACCGTCCGCTCCTACCTCGCGGTGGCGCCCGGCGATCCCTTCGACCCCGACCGCATCGACCAGTCGCTGAAGGCCCTGTTCAACACGGGTCTGTTCGCCGACGTCGTGCTGAAGCGCGACGGCGACGCGCTGGTGGTGCAGGTGGCGGAAAACCCGATCATCAACCGCATCGCCTTCGAGGGGAACCGGCGCATCGAGAAGGAGAACCTGGAGAAGGAAATCCAGCTCCGTCCCCGCGTCGTCTACACCCGCACCCGCGTCCAGAGCGACGTGCAGCGCATCCTGGACATCTACCGCCGCCAGGGCCGCTTCGCCGCGACCGTCGAGCCGAAGATCATCCAGCTCGACCAGAACCGCGTCGATCTGGTGTTCGAGATCAACGAGGGCGTGCGCACCGGCGTGCGCAGCATCACCTTCATCGGCAACGAGAAGTTCTCCGACGGGACGCTGCGCGAGGCGATCCAGACGCGGGAAAGCGCCTGGTGGCGCTTCATGACGTCGGACGACAACTACGATCCGGACCGTCTGAACTACGACCGCGACCTGCTGCGCCGCTATTACCTCAAGGAAGGCTACGCCGACTTCCGCGTCGTCTCCGCCGTGGCGGAGCTGACGCCGGACCGCGAGGACTTCGTCATCACCTTCACGGTGGACGAGGGCGAGCGCTACAAGTTCGGCAAGATGGACATCAGCACCTCGCTGAAGGCGTTGGACCCCGAGCAGCTGCGCAGCGTGCTGAGCACGCGCGAGGGCGACTGGTACAACGCGCAGGAGGTGGAAAACACCATCACCAAGCTGTCCAACGCGGTCGGCGACCTGCAATACGCCTTCGTGGACGTCCGTCCGCGCATCTCGCGCAACCGCGAGAACCAGACCATCGACATCGTCTACGACATCGTCGAGGGACCGCGCGTCTTCGTGGAGCGCATCGACGTGACCGGCAACGTCCGCACGCTGGACAAGGTGGTCCGGCGCGAGATGCTGCTGTCCGAAGGCGACCCGTTCAGCACGACCAAGCTGCGCCGCTCCGAGCAGCGCATCAAGGACCTGGGCTATTTCGAGCGCGTCAACATCACCACCGCGGAGGGCTCGGCGCCCGACCGCACCGTGATGAACGTCGAGGTGACCGAGCAGTCCACCGGTGAAATCTCCATCGGTGCCGGCTACTCGACCTCCGACGGTCCGCTGGCCGACTTCTCGATCCGCGAGCGCAACCTGCTTGGCCGTGGCCAGGACCTGCGCTTCGGCGCCACCGTGTCGGGCAGCCGCCAGGAATACGACGTCTCCTTCACCGAGCCGTACTTCCTGGACCGTGACCTGTCGGCCGGTTTCGACCTGTTCCGCATCACCCGCGACTATCAGGACGAAAGCTCCTTCGACGAGAAGAGCACCGGCATGGCCCTGCGCATGGGCTATCCGCTGACGGAGAACCTGCGCCAGCGCGTCTATTACCAGCTGCAGAACACCGACATCACCAGCGTTCCCAGCTCGGCGTCCCGCTACATTCAGGACCAGAAGGGCGCGCGCACGACGTCGCTGATTGGCCAGGAGCTGACCTACGACCGCCGCAACAGCCGTCTGAACCCGACGGAAGGCTACTACGTCCGCCTGACGAACGATTTCGCCGGTGTGGGCGGCAACGCCCGCTTCCTGCGCAACCGTCTCGGCGCCGGCTATTACCTGCCGCTGTTCGACGACAGCTGGGTGCTCAGCACCACGGGCGAGGTCGGCTACATCGTCGGCATCGGCAAGGACGTCTTCCTGTCCGACCGCTTCTTCCTGGGCGGCGATACGCTGCGCGGCTTCAACACCGCCGGCATCGGTCCGCGCGACCTGCGCACCGGCGACGCCCTGGGCGGCACCCGCTACTACCGCGGTTCGGTGGAGATGAGCTTCCCGGTCGGCCTGCCCGAGGAATTCGGGCTGAAGGGCCACGCCTTCTCCGACGTCGGCACGCTGGGCAAGGTCGACATCAACGACCCGCTCGTGCCCGACGACGAATCGGTCCGCCTGTCGGTCGGCACCGGCTTGTCCTGGCGCTCGCCCTTCGGGCCGATCCGCCTTGACTTTGCGGTCCCGATTATCAAGGAAGATTACGACAAGAAAGAGATCTTCCGCTTCAGCTTTGGAACCAGGTTCTAACATGCAGTTCAGCAAGCTCAGGGCGCTGGTCGCCGCCGGTGCGGTGATGGCGGGCGTCGCGATGGCGACGCCGTCCTTCGCCCAGGACAAGCCGACCGACACCCTCAAGGCGCCGGTCATCGCGGTGGTCGACGTCCAGAAGATCATGCAGGAATCGAACGCCTCCAAGGGCGTCTCGAAGTCCTTCGAATCGCTGCGCGAGACCTACCAGAAGGAAATCGCCTCGCTGGAGGACAAGCTGCGCAAGTCCGAGGAGGAACTGCGCAAGCAGCAGACCGTGCTGGCTCCGGACGCGCTGGCCAACAAGCGCCGCGATTTCGAGAAGCAGGTCGGCGAGGTCCAGAAGACGGTGCAGAGCCGCAAGCGCGCCCTGGAAAACGCGCTGAACGAGGCGATGGCCGTCGTCCACAAGAACATGGTCGAGATCGTGGCCGACGTCGCGCGCGAGCGCGGCGCCAACTTGGTCCTCGCCCGCCAGCAGTTCGTCCTGGTCGACACCCAGCTCGACGTCACCGACGTGGTTCTGGAGCGGGTCAACAAGAAGCTGCCCCAGGTCGCGCTGACCGTTCCCAAGCAGTAAGGCGCGTCGAAACGAGCCGCCACGCTTCCGCAGGGAGGCGTGGCGGCTTTTCGTTTGCGCAAAGGGGGCCGCCGGAAAGCCGGCGGCGTCGGGATTGCCAAATCCCCGGAAATGGGGCACAAGGGGCTGCGTCCCGTGCCGCCGCAGGCGCGGCTCGGGGCGTTCTCGTGGATTTTGAAAGGCGGGCGGCCGGACCATGGATGTGACGGCGGACAACAAGAAGATAGCCGACCTCGACATCATGCGGATCATGGAAATGATCCCGCATCGCTATCCGATTCTGATGATCGACCGGGTGATCGACATCACGCTGGGCGAGAGCGCCACCGGCGTGAAGAACGTCACCATCAACGAGCCGTTCTTCCAGGGGCACTTCCCGTCGCGGCCGGTGATGCCGGGCGTGATGATCATCGAGGCGATGGCGCAGACCTCCGCCGTGCTGGTGGTCGCCACGCTGGGCAAGGAGTCCGAGGGCAAGCTGGTCTACTTCATGACCGTGGACGAGGCGCGCTTCCGCCGCCCGGTCACCCCCGGCGACACCATCCACATCCATGTGAGCAAGCAGCGCCAGCGCGCCAACGTGTGGAAGTTCAAGGGCGAGGCCAAGGTCAACGGTGTCCTGGTCGCCGAAGCCGTCTATTCCGCCATGATCCTGGACGAGAAATGAGCGTTTCCATTCACCCGACGGCGGTCGTCGATCCGGCCGCCAAGCTGGGCGAAGACGTTTCCATCGGTCCCTTCTGCGTGGTCGGGCAGGATGTCCAACTCGGCGACCGCGTGCGCCTGACCTCCCACGTGGTGGTCGAGGGTCGCACGCGCATCGGCGAGGATTCGGTCATCTACCCGTTCGCGTCCATCGGCCACCGCCCGCAGGACCTCAAGTTCAAGGGCGAGCCGTCCGAGCTGATCATCGGGCGCAACAACCAGATCCGCGAGCACGTCACCATGAGCCCCGGCACCGAGGGCGGCGGCATGGTCACGCGGATTGGCGACAACGGCCTGTTCATGGTCGGCGTCCACGTCGCCCATGACTGCATCGTCGGCAACAACGCGGTTCTGGCGAACAACGCCACGCTGGCCGGCCATGTGGAAGTCGGTGATTTCGTGACCATCGGCGGACTGTCGGCGGTGCGCCAGTTCGTCCGCATCGGGTCGCACGCCATGATCGGCGGCATGTCCGGCGTTGAGAAGGACGTGATCCCCTACGGCCTCGTCATGGGCGACCGCGCCCGTCTGGCCGGTCTGAACCTCGTCGGGCTGGAGCGCCGCGGCTTCCAGAAGGACGAGATTCACGCCCTGCGCGCCGCCTACCGTCTGCTGTTCGGCAACGAGGGCACCTTTGCCGAGCGCATGGAGGAAGTCGGGCGCGACATGGGGAAGCAGACGCTGGTCGCCGACGTGCTGACCTTCGCGCGCGCCTCGCGGTCGCTCTGCCAGCCGCGCGAGGGCTGAGGGGCCGTCCGCGCCCCCTTTTCTTTGTTCTGTTCCGTGGGAGAGTCCCGGCCATGTCGCAGCCTCTTCCCAAGCTCGGCATCCTGGCGGGCGGCGGCACCTTGCCGGCCCGCATCGCCGCCGCCGTGCGCGGCCAGGGGCGCGACGTCTTCGTCGTCGCCTTTGACGGCCACACCGATCCCGCCACCGTCGAGGGCCTTCCCCATCTGTGGAGCCGCTTCGGCGCCGCCGGCGGCATCATCGACCGGCTGAAGAAGGAAAGGGTCACGGAACTGGTCTTCGCCGGACCGGTGCGCCGGCCATCCTTCACCGAACTCCTCCCCGATTGGTACACCACCAAGTTCCTCGCCAAGGTCGGCACCCGCGCGCTCGGCGATGACGGGCTGCTGCGCTCCGTCGCGCGCGAACTCGAAGGGGAGGGCTTTCGCGTCGTCGGCCTGCACGAACTGCTCGGCGAGCTTCTCACCCCCGTCGGGCCGGTGGGCCGGCTGCGGCCGGACGGTGAGGCGGAGCGCGACATCGCCCGCGCCGTCGAGGTCGCCAGCGCGCTCGGCGCGCTCGACGTCGGGCAGGGGGCCGTGGTGCAGCAGGGGCTTGTGCTCGCCGTCGAGGCCATCGAGGGCACCGACGCCATGCTTGCCCGCTGCGTCGGGCTGGCGCGGCCCGGACCCGGCGGCATCCTGGTCAAGGTGAAGAAGCCGCAGCAGGACCGCCGCCTCGACCTGCCCACCATGGGGGTGACGACCGTGGAGAACGCCGCCCGCGCCGGCCTGCGCGGCATCGCGGTGGAGGCGGGCGGCAGCCTGCTTGTGGACCGGGCGGCGGTGGCCGAAACCGCCGATCGGCTGGGCCTCTTCGTCGTCGGCATCACCGTTGCGTCGGAGCCCCGGCCGTGAACGATCCGTTGATTTTCCTGATTGCCGGGGAGCCTTCCGGCGACGCGCTGGGCGCGCGGCTGATGGCCGCCTGCAAGCGGCTGACCGGCGGGCGGGTGCGCTTCGCCGGCATCGGCGGCGAGAAGATGATCGCCGAGGGGCTGGAGAGCCTGTTCCCGATGGGTGAACTGACGTTGTTCGGCGTGTTCGAACTGCTGCCCCATTTGCCGAATCTGCTGCGCCGCATCGACCAGACCGTTGCCGAGATCCTCCGGCTGCGGCCCGACGCGGTGGTCGGCATCGATTCGCCGGGCTTCACGGTGCGGGTGTCCAAGCGGGTCAAGGCGCAGGCGCCGGACATCCCGCTGATCCACTATGTGGCCCCCACCGTCTGGGCTTGGAAGCCGAAGCGCGCCGCCAAATACGCGGCGATCTACGACCACCTGCTGGCGGTCCTGCCCTTCGAGCCTCCCTATTTCGAGAAGGAAGGGCTTCCCTGCACCTTTGTCGGCCATTCGGTGGTGGAGGGCGGCGCCGGGCATGGCGACGCGGACCGCTTCCGCGCGGCCCACGGCGTGGCGCCCGACGCGCGGGTCGTCGCCGTCCTGCCGGGCAGCCGCAAGGGGGAGGTGTCGCGCCTGCTCCCCGACTTCCGCGCCACGCTCGAACAGCTGCTGCCGGGCCATCCGGGGCTGGTCGCCGTGGTCCCCACCGTGGCGACGGTGCGCGACCGCGTCGCGGCGGAGGTGGCGGGCTGGCCGTTGCGCACCATCCTGGTCGAGGGCGACGGTCCGAAATACGACGCCTTCGCCGCGGCGGAGGCCGCGCTGGCGGCGTCCGGCACGGTGGCGCTGGAACTGGCGCTGGCCCGCCTGCCGACGGTGATCGCCTACCGGCTCAATCCGGTCACGGTGGCCTTGTACCGGCGGCTGATCCGGGTCAAATACGTCAATCTGGTCAATCTGATGCTCGACCGCATGCTGGTGCCGGAACTGCTTCAGGAGGACTGCCGGCCCGACCGGCTGGCCTCCGAGCTGGGGCGCCTGCTCGACGATCCCGCCGCCCGCGCGGCGCAGATCGCCGGGGTGGCGGAGGTGGCGCGCTGGCTGGGGCAGGGCGGAACGCCGCCCAGCGAACGCGCCGCCCAGGTCGTGCTGGAGGTTGCCGCCGGCCAATTGGATAGAACGAGGCCGGACAAGACGAGAGCGCAAGAACCCGCTTGGGAGAAGAGACCATGAGCCAATTCCGCCTGCTGCACACCATGCTCCGGGTCTATGATCTGGAGAAGTCGCTGGACTTCTACACCCGCCTGCTCGGCATGAAGCTGCTGCGCCGCAACGACTATGAGGGCGGGCGCTTCACCCTGGCCTTCGTCGGCTACGGCGACGAGAAGGACACCGCCGTCCTGGAACTGACCCACAACTGGGACCAGGCGGAGCCCTACGCCATCGGCACCGCCTACGGTCACATCGCGCTGGGCGTGCCGGACATCTACGCCACCTGCGAGCAGCTCGCCAAGGAAGGCGTCAAGATCCCGCGCCCGCCCGGCCCGATGAAGCACGGCACCACCGTGATCGCCTTCATCGAGGACCCGGACGGCTACAAGGTCGAGCTGATCGAGACCAAGTAACCGGTCTCACAGGGTCTTGTAGAAGAGGACGGTGTCGTGAAAGGCGCCGTCCGCTTCCACGGTGTAGCCGGGGATCACGCCGGCCCGATGCCAGCCCGTGGCCTCGTAAAAGGGTTCGCCACGGTCGCCCTTCAGCGTGTCGAGCACCAGCAGCGACCGTTCCAGACCGCGGGCGGCGTCCTCCACCGCCGCCATCAGCCGCCGCGCGACGCCGTTCCGGCGATGGCGGGTAAAGACGAGCAGCTTCTGCACCTCGGCGCGGTGCGCGCCGTTGGGCTTGGTGCAGAGCGCCAGCTGGACGCTTCCCAGCAGTTCCCCATCCGGCCCGCGCGCGATCAGCAGACGGTGCGCGCCACCGAGAAGCTGGGCGGCCACCCCATCCCAGAAAGCCCGCTTCCAGCGAGCGTCCAGCGGGGCGTGGTAGCCGACCGAGGCGCCGCCGTTCACGGCGTCCTCCAGAAGGGCTTCCAGCTCCGCTCTCAAGCGCTGGTCGTCGAGGGTGGACAGGTCGGTGATGGCCAAGGGGGTCGTCATGGGATGCGCCGGGATGGTTCTGTTCGCGCCCCAAGCCTGCCCGCTGCGCCGACGCTCCACAATTGACTTCGCAGGGTGGGGGTGTGAGGAATCCTCACAGCGAGATCCATCAGCGTCGCCAATGCCGCGTCTTCCCTTCACCGCCCTGGCCGCATTCGAAGCGGCGTCCCGTCACGGCAGCATGACACGCGCCGCCGACGAGCTTGGCCTGACCCACGGCGCGGTCAGCCGTCAGGTGGGCGACCTGGAGAAGCGGCTGAGGGTCCGCCTGTTCGACCGCACCCCGCAGGGGCTGCAACTGACCGACGCGGGGCGCGATCTCGCGCGGTCCTGCACCGCCGGTCTGGGGCGGGTTCAGGAAAGCTGGGACCGCATCGCCGGACAAGGGCCGGAACGGCTGCGCATCGCTGCGCCGCGCACCTGGGCCGCCTTGTGGCTGGTGCCACGGCTGGGGCGCTTCCTGGACGGCCGGCCGGACCTGCGCCTGGACATCGAGGGGGGCAACACCGACCGCGCGTCGGAGGCCGAGGCGGGCTGGGCGGTCATTCGCTACGTGCGCGGCGGCGATCCTGGGCCGGAAGGGGCGCTTCTGTCGGAGGAGCCGCTGGTCCCGGTCTGCGCGCCGTCACTGGCCGAACGGTTGACCGGTCCGGCCGACCTGTCCCGCCACACGCTGCTGCATTATCAGGCATCGCCGGACTGGAGCCTGTGGCGCGCCGCGACCGGGGCGAATCTGGACGGAGCGCGCGGCATGAGCTTCTCGGAGTCGGTGATGGTGATCCAGGCGGCCACAGCCGGGCAGGGGATCGCGCTGGGGCGCCCGTCGCTGGTGCTGGAGGCGTTGGAGGCCGGACGGCTCGTTGTTCCCTTCGGGCCGGCGGTGTCCTGCGGCGACCGCTATGTGCTGACGGCTCCGGCCGAAGGGCGGGGGCGCGGCGCGCTCCGCGCCTTCCGGCTCTGGCTGCTGGAGGAGGCGGCCGCAGACCCTGTCCGGCTGCAACGGCTCGGCATTCCCGTTCCGACGGGCCGCGCTGGCGCCTGATTCCGTTTCGTGTTTATATCCGCTATCGGATGTATTTCTCTCGGAGACACGCCGCCATGCTGCGCCTGTACGACAACCTGTCTTCCGGAAACGGCTACAAATGCCGGCTGCTGCTGCACAAGCTGGGCATCGCCTACGAGCGGATCGAACTGGACATCGACCGGGCGGAGACCCGAACCCCGGAATTCCTGGCCCGGAACCCGAACGGCCGCATCCCGACCCTGCAACTGGAGAACGGCAGCCATCTGCCGGAATCCAACGCGATCCTCTGGTATCTGGCGGAAGGCACGCCCTATCTCCCCGACGACCGGGAGGGACGCGCGCGGGTCCTGCAATGGATGTTCTTCGAGCAGTACAGCCACGAACCGAACGTCGCGACCGTTCGCTTCTGGATCACGCACCATGTGGAGATGACGGAGGAGCGCAAGCTGGGACTGGTGACCAAGCGCCGGCTCGGCTACGACGCGCTGGGTGTCATGGAAGGGCATCTGGCGGAGCGCCGCTTCTTTGTGGGCGATCGCTTCAGCATCGCCGACATCGCGCTCTACGCCTACACGCATGTGGCGGAGGAGGGTGGGTTCGACCTGTCCGGCTATCCGACGGTGCGCGCATGGATGGAGCGTGTGGCGGCGGAAGGGCCGCACATCCCGATCACCCAGGGCTAAACGGTCAGAGCAGCACCACCGCGGCGATCATCGCCACAATCACCGCATAGAAGACGATGCGGCGAAGCCGCCGCGACAGCGGCGGCTTGTTGTCGTTCGCGGCCGGCTGGCCCTGACGGACCCGCCGCGCCGGAACGATGAACGCAGCCGGGCTGCGGGCGGCTCCGTCGGAGCCACCCGTCCCGATGTGTGCTGTCGGCCGGTTAGCCACGCTCGGCCAGCGGGATGAACGCCCGCTTGGTCTCGCCGGTGTAGAGCTGACGCGGACGGCCGATCTTCTGGACCGGGTCCTCGATCATCTCCTTCCACTGGGAAATCCAGCCGACGGTGCGCGCCACGGCGAACAGCACGGTGAACATGCTGGTCGGGAAGCCCATCGCCTTCAGGATGATGCCCGAGTAGAAATCGACGTTCGGGTACAGCTTCTTCTCGACGAAATACTCGTCCTCGAGCGCGATCTTCTCCAGCTCCATGGCGATGTCGAGGAGCGGCTCGTCCTTGATGCCCAGCTCGGCCAGAACCTCATGGCAGGTCTTGCGCATGACCTGGGCGCGCGGGTCGTAGTTCTTGTAGACCCGGTGGCCGAAGCCCATCAGGCGGAAGTTGTCGTTCTTGTCCTTGGCGCGGCGGACGATCTCCGGGATGCGATCGACGGAGCCGATCTCCTCCAGCATCTTCAGCACGGCCTCGTTGGCGCCGCCATGGGCCGGACCCCACAGCGAGGCGATGCCGGCGGCGATGCAGGCGAACGGGTTGGCGCCCGAGGAGCCGGCCAGACGGACGGTCGAGGTCGAGGCGTTCTGCTCGTGGTCGGCGTGCAGGATGAAGATCTTGTCCATGGCCTTGGACAGGACCGGGTTGACCTTGTACGGCTCGCACGGCGTGCCGAAGGTCATGTAGAGGAAGTTTTCGGCGTAGGACAGGTCGTTGCGCGGGTACATGAACGGCTGGCCGACCGAGTACTTGTAGGCCATCGCGGCGATCGCCGGGATCTTGGCGATCAGGCGGTGCGCGGCGATCTTGCGCTGCACCGGGTCCTCGATGTCCGTCGAGTCGTGGTAGAAGGCCGAGAGGGCGCCGGTCACGCCGCAGAGAACCGCCATCGGGTGGGCGTCGCGGCGGAAGCCGCTGTAGAAGCGGGTCAGCTGCTCATGCACCATCGAGTGGCTGCGCAGGATGCCCTCGAACTCTTCCTTCTCGGCAGCGTTCGGCAGATGGTTGTTGAGGAGGAGGAAGCAGACCTCCGGGAAGGTGGCGTGCTCGGCAAGGTCGTCGATGGCGTAACCGCGGTGCAGCAGAACACCCTCATCACCGTCGATGTAGGTGATCTTGGACTCGCAGCTGCCCGTCGAAGTGAAACCCGGATCGTAGGTGAAACAACCGGTCTCGGCGTAGAGCTTGCGGATGTCGATCACGTCCGGACCCGTGCTTCCCTTCATCACGGGCAGGCTGACCTGCTTTCCAGTCCGGTTGTCGATCAGGGTGAAGGTATCGGCCTTGTCCGCGGTTTGGGTCATCTCGGCACGTCCTTATCTTTAGGGTTGGGGCTTAACGCCCTTTTCGAATGCGCGCAGCATAGTTCTATGCCGGGCGGATATCAACGCACGGAAGTTATCCCCGTGCTGCAGTTGCGGCATCCTTCATCCGGGCCAGCGTTTCCGCCCGGCCGAGAAGTTCCGCGACCTCGAAGATCGGCGGCGACACGGTGGAGCCGGTCAGCGCCGCGCGCAGCGGCTGGGCGATCTTGCCCAGCTTCTCGCCCCGCTCCTCGGCGAAGGCACGCACCAGCGCCTCAAGCGCGGCGGCGGTGAAGTCCGCCTCCGCCTCGAAGCGGGCGGCGAGGTCGGTCAGGACGCCGCGGCCCTTCTCGTCCAACAGAGCGGCGGCCTTGTCGTCCATCGCCAGCGGGCGCGGGGCGAGGTAGAAGCGGGCGCTCTGCGCCAGATCGACCACGGTGCGGGCGCGCTGCTTCAGCCCGTTCATGGCGCGGGTCAGCAGATCGCGCTCCGACTCGGTCAGGGGACGGCCAAGCTCCGCCTCCAGCCGCGGGGCGGCAAGACCCACGAGGCGGGCGTCATCGGCCTGCCGCATGTAGTGGGCGTTCAGGTTCTCCAGCTTGGCGAAGTCGAAGCGCGAGGGGGAGCGCCCGATGCCCTCCAGGTTGAACCACTCCACGGCCTGTTCGGTCGAGATGATCTCGTCGTCGCCGTGCGCCCAGCCGAGCCGCAGCAGGTAGTTGCGGATCGCCTCCGGCAGGTAGCCCATGTCGCGGTAGGCGTCGACGCCGAGCGCGCCGTGGCGCTTCGACAGCTTGGCGCCGTCCGGGCCGTGGATCAGCGGGATGTGGCCGAACTCCGGCAGGTCCCAGCCCATGGCGTTGTAGATCTGGATCTGGCGGAAGGTGTTGGTCAGGTGGTCGTCGCCGCGGATGACGTGGGTCACGCCCATGTCGTGGTCGTCCACCACCACGGCCAGCAGATAGGTCGGGGTGCCGTCGGCGCGCAGCAGGATCAGGTCGTCGAGCTGGGCGTTCTGCACCGTCACCTCGCCCTGGACGCGGTCCTTGAGGACCGTCTCGCCCTCCTGCGGCGCCTTCAGACGGATCACCGGCTTCACCCCGGCCGGCGCCTCCGACGGGTCGCGGTCGCGCCAGCGCCCGTCGTAGCGCACCGGCTGTCCCGCCGCCTTCTGGGCGGCGCGCATCTCCTCCAGCTCCTCGGGGCTCGCGTAGCAGTAATAGGCGCGGCCGGCGGCCAGCATCTGCTGAGCCACCTCGGCGTGGCGGTCCTTGCGGGCGAACTGGCTGACCGCGTCGCCGTCCCAGTCGAGGCCGAGCCAGGACAGGCCGTCGAGAATGGCGTCCACCGCGGCGTCCGTCGAGCGCTGGCGGTCGGTGTCCTCGATGCGCAACAGGTACGTGCCGCCGTTGCGGCGGGCGTACAGCCAGTTGAACAGCGCGGTGCGGGCACCGCCGATGTGGAGAAAGCCGGTGGGCGACGGGGCGAAACGGGTGACGACGGTCATGGATGGCTCAATTCCGGGTTCGGCGCTGCTACAGTGCTGCGGCGGCCGCGCGGCGGCTGCTGCGGTGCGACTGCGGTGGTGCGGTGGTGTAACACATTAACGGCGCCGGAGGCATTTGCCTTGCGCGCATAGGCGACAGTATGGCCCACGGGGTTGAAGAGGGCATGGCCGGTGGTATGGCGGCGGAGGGCGGGGACGGCGCCGCTCCGCTCCGTCGCGGCGTCCCCGCGCGCTTGGCGGCGGCGGCGGAGTGCCTCACCGCGGAGCGGGAGCGCTGGGCCCTGTGGCTGCCGGTGGGGACCGGGGCGGGCGTGGCGCTCTACTTCGGCCTGCCCGCGGAACCGCCGCTCTGGCTGGGGCCGGGTGCCGCGGTCGGCTGCCTGCCCCTGCTGTGGCTGGCGCGGCGCCGACTGGCGCCGGTGGTCCTGCTTCTGGGGCTGCTGAGCGTCGCTCTGGGTTTCGCGGCGGCGCAACTCCACAGCGTGGCGGCGGCGGCGCCGATGCTGACGCGCGAGCTTGGGCCGGTGCAGGTGACCGGGCGCGTGCTGGCGGTTGAGCGGCAACCCACCGGGACGCGGCTGATGATCGGGGACCCGATCGTGGACCGGCTGACCCCGCAGGCGACGCCGGCGCGGGTCCGCCTGCATCTGCCGGCTAAGGTGGCTCCGCCGGAGGCTGGAACGGTGGTCCGGCTGCGCGCCATGCTCCACCCGCCGGCCGCCCCGGCCGAGCCGGGGGCCTTCGACCTGCAGCGCCGCGCCTATTTCGAGGGGTTCGGCGCGGTCGGCTTCGTCCTGGGCGCCCCCGTCGCGCAGGAGGCGCCGCCGCCCGGCGGCTGGCGCCGGGTGACGGTGGCTTTCGAGCAGGCCCGCGCCGCCATCGCCGAGCGGGTGCGCGCCGTCGTCGCCGACTCCGCGGAGGCCAGCGTCACCGCCGCCCTGCTGAACGGCGACGCCGCGGCGATCCCCGAGCCGATGATGGACGCCTTCCGCGACAGCGGTCTGGCGCATCTCCTGTCCATCTCCGGCTTGCATGTGGGCATCGCCGCGGGCATCGTCTTCTGGGTGGTGCGCGCGCTGCTGGCGCTGGTTCCCTGGATCGCGCTGCGCTGGCCGATCAAGAAGATCGCGGCGCTGGCCGGCATCCTGTCGGCCATCCTCTACACGCTGCTGGTGGGCGCGCCCTTGCCGACGCTGCGGTCGGTGCTGATGACCGGCCTCGTCATGGGCGCGGTCATCGCCGACCGGTCGCCGATCAGCATGCGTCTGGTCGCCTTCGCCGGCGTCGTCACCGTTCTCTACGACCCGGAGGGAATGCTGGGGCCGAGCTTCCAGATGTCCTTCGCGGCGGTCGTCGCCCTGATCGCCGCCTTCGAACGCTTCACGCCCTGGGCGGTGCGGCGGCGGCGCGACCTGGGCTGGCTCGGCAGGGGCGTCATGGCTCTGGGGGGCATCGCCTTCTCCAGCGTGGTGGCGACGGTCGCGACGACGCCCTACGGGCTCTACCATTTCCAACAGGTCGCCTTTTACGGCGTGCTGTCCAACATGGTGGCGATCCCCATCACGACGGTGTGGATCATGCCCTTCAGCCTGCTGTCCTACCTGCTGCTTCCCTTCGGGCTGGAGGGGCCGGCGGTGACGGCGATGAGCTGGGGAGTCCGGCTGGTCATAGAAACGGCGGAGCGCACCGCGGCGCTGCCCGGAGCGACGGCCTTCCTGCCGGCCATGCCGGACGCGGCCATCGCGGCGGTCACTCTGGGCGGGCTGTGGCTGGCCATCTGGACGGGACGCTGGCGCTGGCTGGGCGTGGTCGCGGTGGCGGGAGGGCTGGTCGCTCCGGTCTTCGCTCCACGGCCGGATGTTCTGGTCTCGGAGGACGGGAAACTGATGGCCGTGCGCAGCGCGGAGGGGCTTCTCAGCCTGTCCGCCGCCAGCGACGGGCGTGTGGCCGACAGCTGGCGGCGGCGCGACGGCATGGAGAAACCGGAGGACAAAGCCGGGCAGGACGTCTGGCCGCTCGCCGGGGTCAGTCTGGACGGGCGGCTGCGCTGCGACGCCCTGGGATGCCTCTACCGTGCGGAGGGGAGGACGGTGGCGCTTCTGCGCCAGCCCGACGCCCTGCCGGAGGATTGCGCGATGGCCGACGCGGTGGTGACCGCCACCCCGTCGCGCGGATGCCGGGCGCCGCTGGTCATCGACCGCTGGCGCCTGCGGAGGGAGGGCGCGCACGCGCTCTACCTGTCGGACAACGGCATCCGGGTGGAAAGCGTGCGCGGACGGCGCGGCGACCGCCCGTGGACGATGGGAGGACAGCTCCCCGATGAAAAGTCCGGGGGGCGTTGAACCGCCGCCCCGGAGCATTCTGCCGTCAGTACTTCCGCACCAGACCGACGAGGCGGCCCTGCACCCGCACCCGGTCGGCGCCGAAGATGCGGGTCTCGTAGGCGGCGTTGGCCGGCTCCAGGGCGACGGTGTTGCCCTTGCGGCGCAGGCGCTTCAGCGTGACTTCGGCGTCATCGACCAGGGCGACGACGATCGAGCCGTTCTCCGCGCTGTCGCAGCGCTGGATGACCACCGTGTCATGGTCAAGGATGCCGGCCTCCACCATGGAATCGCCGGCGACCTCCAGCGCGTAGTGGTCGCCCATGCCGAGCATGGCGGCGGGAACGTCCACGAAGGCGGAGCTGTCGCGCAGCGCCTCGATGGGCGTGCCGGCGGCGATCCGGCCATAGAGCGGAAGCTGCACCGATTCCGACGCCGGGTTCGCCTCCCGTCCGGCGAAGCTGAAGTCGCCCTTGATGACGTTGGGCTGGAACTTGGCGCGCGGCGGCCGGGGGGGGGCGGTCTCAAGCCCCTCCGGCAGGCGCAACACCTCCAGCGCGCGGGCGCGGTGGGGCAGGCGGCGGATGAAACCGCGCTCCTCCAGCCCGGTGATCAGGCGGTGGATGCCCGACTTGGACTTCAGGTTGAGAGCGTCCTTCATTTCGTCGAAGGAAGGGGACACACCGCCCTGCCCGAGCCGCTCGTTGATGAAAAGCAGCAATTCATGCTGCTTGCGCGTGAGCATTTGTGCCTCCCGGCCGGTTCCGCACTAGATATGGAACAAAAGCAAAACGTTCCTTCTTGTTCTAGTTTGGTTCCCAACCCCCGTCAAGCCCTACGGATGAAATCAATCGCAAATCGACAGACAGGACTCCCGAAAAGATCGCCAATGGGAGGGCCGGCGCGAAAGGGATTAAAGCGACAGGACGCCGCCGCTCAGCGGGATCACCGTGACGCGGTCGCCCTCGGCGGCGGCGGTTGCCAGCGGCTCGCGGACGATCAGGGCATCGGCCCGGGCCAGCCGGGACATCATCGCGCTGTCCTGGCGCGGGAAGGGGGTGGCGACGGGCTCGCCGTCCGGTCCGGTGGACAGGGTGGCGCGCAGGAAATCCGTGCGGTCGTCGTTGGCCTTCAGCGGCGCGCCGAGCCGCGCGGCGAGCGTGGCGTTCCCGGCGGGCAACCCCTGGAGACGGCGAAGGACGGGCACCAGGAACAGAACGGCGGCCACCCCTGTGGACACCGGATTTCCGGGCAGGCCGAGCAGCGGCACGCCGTTCGCCGTCCCGAAGATCAACGGCTTGCCGGGCTTCATGGCGACCCGGTAGAAATCCAGCGACAGTCCCCCCAGCACGTCGCGCACATGGTCGTGCTCGCCTTGCGAGGCGCCGCCGGTGGTCACCAGCAGGTCGCAGCCCGCCGCCCCCGCGGCCATGGCGGCGAGATGCTCCGGATCGTCCCTGGCCACGCCGAGGTTGTGGGCGAGCCCGCCCTGGCTGGTGACCAAGGCGCACAGGCCGAGCGCGTTGGAGCTGACGATCTGGCTGGGACCCAGCGGATCGCCGGGCAGGGCGATCTCATCGCCGGTGGCGAGCACGGCGACCCGCGGGCGCCGATGGACGCGCAGCCAGGGCAGGTTGGCCGCGGCGGCCAGGGCGACGTCGCGGGCGGTGAGCAGCCGTCCCTTGGGAAGCAGGTCCTCGCCCGCGGTGAAGTCCAGGCCGGCAGGGCGGATGAAGCGCCCCGCGGACACGGCCCGTCCGACGCGCACGCGGTCCCCAGCGTCCTCGCAATCCTCCTGCATCACCACGGCGTCGGCCCCGGCGGGCAGGGGGGCGCCGGTGAAGATGCGCACGGCCTCGCCCGCGCCCACCGATCCGGCGAAGGCGTGGCCGGCCGCGGACTCGCCGATGCGCCGCAGGGTGACGGGCGCATCCGCCGCGGCCCGGGCGATGTCGGCGGCGCGGACGGCCCAGCCGTCCATGGCGGCGGCGGCGAAGGGCGGCTGGGTCAGGCGGGCGACGGCGGGCTCCGCCAGGACGCGCCCCAGCGCGTCGGGCAGCGGCACCGTCTCCGCCGGCAGGGCGGTGAAGGCGGCGAGGATGCGGGCGCGGGCGTCACCGACCTGCAGCATCAGACCGCGCTCCCCCAGTCGCCGCTCTTGCCGCCGGCCTTGTGCAGCAGCTTCACCTCGGTGATGGTCATGCCGCGGTCCACCGCCTTGCACATGTCGTAGACGGTCAGCGCCGCGACCGACACGGCGGTCAGCGCCTCCATCTCCACGCCGGTCTGGCCCTTCAGCTTGCAGGTGGCGGTGATGTCCACGGCGTTGCGGTCGGGGTCGCAGGTCAGGTCCACCTTGACCGAGGTCAGCATCAGCGGGTGGCACAGCGGGATCAGGTCCGGCGTGCGCTTGGCCCCCATGATGCCGGCGAGGCGGGCCACCGACAGGACATCGCCCTTCTTGACGCCGCCCTGCAGGATGAGCGCCAGCGTTTCCGGCTGCATCAGGACGGAGCCGTGGGCGGTCGCCGTGCGTTCCGTATCCGCCTTGCCGGACACGTCCACCATGACCGCGCGGCCTTCGGCGTCGAAATGGGTGAAGCCGCTTGCGGGCTGGTCGGTCATAGGGGTTTCTCCATGAAGAGGCTCAGCGGGTCCGGGCCGTAGGGGCCGAACGGGCCACGGTCGGCGAAGCCCTGCTTGCGGTAGAGGGCGATGGCCTCGTCCTGGTAGACACCGGTCTCCAGCCGCAGCAGGGACAAGCCGGCGGCGCGGGCCTCGTCCTCGATGCGCTCCAGTAGGCGGCGCCCGATCTGGCCGCCGCGCGCGGTCGGCTGGACGAACATCCGCTTGACCTCGCCATAGCCGCCCTCGGTGTCGATGCGCATGGCGCCGCAGCCGACGACGGCCCCCGACCGCCGGGCGACCAGGAAGCGGATGTCCGGTTTCGCCAGCGACCGCAGGTCGAGCAGATGGTTGCTCTCGGCCGGGTAGAGGTCGCCCAGATAGCGGTCCAGCTCCTCGATGAGCCGAACCACCTCGTCCTGGAGCGGGCTTTCACGGGCAATGGTCACGTTCGGCACGGCGTCGCTCCTCCCCATTGCTTTTTTTTAATTGGTCTCAGGCGAGCAGGGCGCGGGTGGCCGCGGTCACATCCTCCTGCCGCATCAGCGATTCACCGACCAGGAAGCAGCGCGCCCCGACCGCCGCCATGCGCGACAGGTCGGCCGGGCTGTACAGGCCGCTTTCGGCCACCAGCATCCGGTCGGCGGGCACATGGGCCGCCAGCTCCTCGGTCGTGGCAATGTCCACCGCCAGGGTCTTGAGGTTCCGGTTGTTGACGCCGAGCAGCGGGGTCTTCAGCGCCAGCGCGCGGTCCAGCTCCTCGCGGTTGTGCACCTCGACCAGCACGTCGAGGCCCCAGGCGATGGCGGTTTCCTCGATCTCGGCCGCCTGCGCGTTGCTCAGCGCGGCCATGATGATCAGGATGCAGTCGGCGCCCAGCGCGCGGGATTCGGCGATCTGGTAGGGATCGACCATGAAGTCCTTGCGCAGCACCGGCAGGTCCACCGCGGCCCGGGCGGCCAGCAGATAGTCGTCGCAGCCCTGGAAATAGGGCTCGTCGGTCAGCACCGACAGGCAGGTGGCGCCGCCCTCGCGGTAGGCGCGGGCCAGCGACGGCGGGTCGAAGTCCGGACGGATCAGGCCCTTCGACGGGCTGGCCTTCTTGATCTCGGCGATCAGGCCGTAGCGGCCCCCGTCCACCGTGCGGCGCAGCGCGCGGATGAAGCCGCGCGCCGGATCGGCGGCGCGGGCGGCGTCCTCCACCGCGGACAGCGGGCGGGCGGACTTGCGGGCTTGGACCAGCGCGCGCTTGTCGTCGCAGATGCGGGTCAGGACGTCGCTCATGGCGCGGCAACCGGTTCGTTGGAGATGGACGAATGGGTGATGGACACGAGATGCTGGAGCACGGCGCGGGCGGCACCGCTGTCGATGGCGTGGCGGGCCCGCTCGACGCCCTCCTTCAGGTCGCCGGCCTTGCCCGCGACGTGCAGCGCGGCGGCGGCGTTCAGCAGCACGATGTCGCGGTAGGCGCCCTGGGCGCCGTCGAACAGCGCGCGGATGGCCTCGGCGTTCACGTGGGCGTCGCCGCCCTTCAGAAGCTCCGGCCGGGCGCGGAAGATGCCGGCCTGCTCGGGCTCGATCTCGAACACGGTGACTTCGCCGTCCTTGAGCTGGGCGACGGTGGTCGGGCCGGTCGTGGTGATCTCGTCCAGCCCGTCGGAGCCATGGACGATCCAGGCGGCCTCCGACCCCAGGCGCTTCAGCACGTGGGCCAGCGGCTCCACCCACTGCTTTGCGTAGACCCCGAGAAGCTGGCGCTTGGCGCTGGCCGGGTTGGACAGCGGGCCCAGCAGGTTGAAGATGGTGCGGGTGCCCAGCTCCACGCGGGTCGGGCCGACGTTGCGCATGGCGAGGTGGTGGCGCGGCGCCATCAGGAAGCCGATGCGGGCGTCCCACAGGGCCTTGCGCACCAGACCCATGTCGCAGTCGAGGTTGACGCCCAGGGCGCCCAGCACGTCGGCGGCGCCCGACTTGGACGACATGGCGCGGTTGCCGTGCTTGGCCACCGGCACGCCGCAGGCGGCGATGACGACCGCGGCGGCGGTGGAGATGTTGTAGGTGCCGGAGCCGTCGCCGCCGGTGCCGCAGGTGTCGATGGTGCCGTCCGGGGCCTCCACCGGGATGGCCTTGGCGCGCATGACGCGGGCGGCCCCGGTGATCTCGTCCACCGTCTCGCCGCGCACGCGCAGCGCCATCAGGAAGCCGCCCATCTGCGACGGGGTGGCGTTGCCCGACATGATGATGTCGAAGGCCAGCGAGGCCTCCGGTTCGTTCAGGGCGTTGCCGGCGGCGACCTTGGCGAGGATGGCCTTCATGTCGGTCAGGTCGCCGTGCGGCGTGGACGGCGTGCTCATGCGGCGGTCTCCAGCCGGCGGGTCGTGTTCAGGAAGTTTTCCAGGATCTTGTGCCCGTGTTCGCTCTCGATGCTTTCCGGGTGGAACTGCACGCCGTGGATCGGCAGCTCGCGGTGGGACAGCGCCATGATCAGGCCGTCCTCCGTCTCGCCGGTCACCTCCAGGCAGGCGGGCAGGGTAGCGCGCTCGACGATCAGCGAATGGTAGCGGGTGGCCCGGAAGGGAGAGGGCAGGTCCTTCAGGACGCCGCGCCCCTGGTGGAACATGCGGTTGACCTTGCCGTGCATCGGCACCGGCGCGCGCAGCACCGTGCCGCCGAAGGCCTGCCCGATGGCCTGATGGCCCAGGCACACGCCCATCAGCGGAACGCCGGCCTGGGCGGCGGCGTCGATCAGCGGCAGGCAGATGCCCGCCTTGTCCGGGTCGCAGGGGCCGGGCGACAGCACGATCCCTTCGGGGCGGAGCGCCATGGCCTCCTCCACCGTCAGGCTGTCGTTGCGGCGGACGTCCAGTTCGGCGCCCAGTTCGCCCAGGTAATGGACGAGGTTGTAGGTGAAGCTGTCGTAGTTATCGATGAGCAGCAGCATGGGGCGCCCCGGCATCCTTCCGGCCTGTCGTTTCCGGTCCGTTGTTCACGGCCCAATCGTCCCGGAATAGCGTTCCGGCCTTGTTCCAAGGCGGGTACCCTAGCGGCTGAAGCGGCGGATTTCCAGCCCGTCCGAACCCGGAAACAGCCGAGACTGGGCGGCAGGGGCTTGGCGTCGGCGGGTTAGCGGCAGAGGAACTGCGGCGTCGCCGCCGGCTTGTCCAGGACGATGCCCCGCGCGTCGGTCTCCTCGGTGATCTGGCAGCGCCGCACGGTGCGCGGCAGGTCGATCGCCAGCGTGGCCTGCGTCCCGGCGTAGCGGCAGATCAGGAAGACGTTGCCGCGCCGGGCGGCGGGGAAGTCCCATTGCCGCGTCTCCGAGCGGCCCCGCCGCAGGCTGCGGTCCGGCTCCAGCGCCGCCGGGGTGGCGGCCATAGAGGGGGCCTGGGTGGGAGACGCCATCTGCGCCGCCCGGTCGCCCTCCACCAGCGCGACGCCCGCGAAGGCGTGCTGGTCCTTCGCCGGGTAGGGCGACCAGCCGCCGGGGGCCTCGGGCTGGGCCTGCACGGTCAGGTTCGACGGGCAGCGGACCTCTTCGGCGAGGGCCGGGCGTGCGATGGCGGCGAGAAGAACCGCCAGCAGGATCAAAGTTTGGAGCATGGCGGGTCACAGCATAGTCCCAGCCGGCGGGAGCCTCCACCCCGCTCCGCTGTTGCAAGGGACGGTGCGGGGGTGCCACCTTGCGCTCAAACCGGAAACCAGGGTTCGAGATTCCTTCCTATGGCCAAGAAAACGCCGCGCAAGCCACAGAAAGCCGCGGCACGGAAGCCATCGCCGAAAACGCCCGCCGCATCGGGGCGCGCCGTCTCGCCGGTCCTGCTGGCGCTGGCCGGGGTGATCGCGGTCTTCGCGGTGGCGCTCGGCGCGCGCTTCATCATCGGGCGCGACGCGCCGCAGACGGAGACCGTCGTGGAGCGGGAGGCGCCGGTCATCGCCCCGGCCATCCCGCCCGCTGCCGCGCCGATCAAGACGCCGTCGCCCAAGGTCGCCGACGCGCCGCCCCCGCCTCCGCCCCCGCCGGTTCGCGAGGCCGAACCCGTTCCGGCGCCCGTTCCCGCGCCGCCTCCCCAGGTGACCGAGGCCCCGGCCCCCGTTCCGGTTCCCGCGCCGCCCCCGCCGCCGGCCCTGACTCCGAAGCCGGTGGTGGCGATGTTGCCGCCTCCCGTCGCCCCGCAGGAACTGCCCAAGGTGGCTCCCGGCGCGCCGCTGTGGAAGAAGAACGCGCTGCCCTTCCGCGCCCCGCCGGGCAAGCCGGCCATCGCCATCGTCATCGACGACATGGGCGTGGACCGCAAGCGATCGAACCGCGCGGTGTCGCTGCCGGCGCCGCTGACGCTGGCTTGGCTGCCCTACGCCCATGAGCTGCCGGCCCAGGCCCGCGCCGCCCGTGCCGCCGGGCACGAGCTGATGCTGCACCTGCCCATGGAGCCCAGCGGCGCCGCCGATCCGGGGCCGCAGGCGTTGCGCGTGTCGCTCGACAAGGGAGAGATCCTGCGCCGGACCAAGATGGCGCTGGACAGCTTCGACGGCTATGTCGGGGTGAACAACCACATGGGCAGCCGCTTCACCGCCGATTCCGCGGCCATGGCGCCCGTGCTGGGGGAGATCGCGCGGCGCGGCCTGTTGTGGCTGGACAGCCGGACCACCGCGAAGAGCGCCGGCCTGACCCTCGCGCGGGAGTTTCAGATGCCCTTCGCCGGTCGTGACATCTTTCTGGACAACGAGATGACCGTGCCGGCGGTGCGCGGCCAGCTCGCCAAGACGGAGCAGGTGGCGCGCAAGCAGGGCTACGCCATCGCCATCGGGCACCCGCACGATGCGACAATCGACGCACTGGCCTCCTGGATGCCGGACGTGCAGAAACGCGGCTTCGTCCTGGTTCCGGTCAGCGCCGTCGTGCGCGCCCATCACACCGGCGGGTGACCGCCGGTCCCGCTTGAGGAGAGTTCCATGGCTGACACCTACAAGGTCGGCGGCATGACCTGCGGCGGCTGCGCCCGCTCCGTCACCAACGCCATCGGCAAGCTGGCGCCGGGCGCCGCCGTGACGGTCGACCTCGACGCCGGCACCGTGGCCGTCGAGGGCGGCGTCGCCCCCGAGACGGTGAAGACGGCCGTGGAAGGCGCCGGGTTCGAATTCGGCGGACAGGCCGGCTAGCGCCTCTCAGCCCGGGCGGCGCAGCCGCCACACCAGCAGGCCGCCGGCCCAGGACAGCGACACCGCCAGCGCGGCGCCGAGCGCGACGAACCGTCCGGCGGGTTCGGCCAGCAGATGGGCGGTGGTCAGCGCCAGGGCGAGGCCGGGGTTGGTCAGCAGCGCGCTGCGCATCGCCGCGGCGACCACGCCGCCGCCCATGCGGCCGTGCAGGATCACCGTCAGGCTCGTCAGGGCGATGGGGAACACCGCGGCGATTCCCGTGGCCGCCGGCCCGATGCTGTGGCTGAGCGTCGTCACCGTGGCGACCAGCAGGCCGACGAGGCCGGCGCGGGCCGGAATGTCGTACCAGCGCGACCGCGCCGACCGGACCATGCCGTCCTGCGGGATCGGCGCCGACACCGCCCAGGCGGCGATCCCGTAGCAGGCCAGCGTCAGCAGAACCGCCAGCGGCAGCGTCCAGTCGACGGCAGAGCGCAGGGTGGCCGCCACCGCGATCCAGAAGACGGAACTGGTGGCGACCGTCGCGGGCATGCTCCAGCGCGGGGCGATCCGCACCAGAAGCGCCAGATAGAGGACGATCGTCGCGTTCCCGACCATTCCCGACAGGGCGGCGTCGGCGACGAAGCCGTCGCCATGCTCCATCGCCAGCAGCACGAAGGCCGGTCCGGTGGAGACGGGCAGGGCGGTGATCATGCCGCCGTAAAAGGGGCCGGCCTTCTCCGCCGCCAGCGAGGCGACGACGACGACCAGGGCCGCCGCCACGATCTTGATGATCAGCGGCAGCAGCAGCGCATCGAGGGGCATTCGGTCCTTACCGGGCGGAGGTCTCGCGGACGGTTTCCTCCGCGGCGCGGATCAGGGCCATCGACTTGTTGACGGTCTCCTGGTACTCGGCCTCCGGATCGCTGTCGGCGACCACGCCGCCGCCGGCCTGCACGTACATCATCCCGTCCTTCAGGACCGCGGTGCGCAGCGCGATGCAGGTGTCCATGGCGCCCGACGCGCCGAAGTAGCCGACGCAGCCGGCGTAGACGCCGCGGCGGGCCTTCTCCAGCTCGTCGATGATCTGCATGGCGCGGACCTTCGGCGCTCCCGACACGGTGCCGGCCGGGAAGCCGGCGATCAGCGCGTCCAGCGCGTCGTGCTTGGGGTCGAGGTCGCCCTCGACGTTGGAGACGATGTGCATGACGTGGCTGTACAGCTCCACGATCATCTTCTGCGTCACCTTGACCGTGCCGGTGCGCGCGACGCGGCCCACGTCGTTGCGCCCGAGATCGAGCAGCATCAGGTGCTCGGCCAGCTCCTTGGGGTCGCTCAGCAGGTCCTCGGCCAGCGCCTGGTCCTCCGCCGCCGTGGCGCCGCGCTTGCGGGTGCCGGCGATGGGGCGGACGGTCACCTTGCCGTCGCGCACGCGCACCAGGATCTCCGGGCTGGAGCCGACGACCGACAACTCGCCGAAGTCGCAGTGGAACAGGAAGGGCGACGGGTTCAGGCGGCGCAGCGTGCGGTACAGCGCCAGCGGCGACGGCTTGAAGGGGAAGCGGATGCGCTGGGACGGCACAACCTGGAAGATGTCGCCGGCCCGGATGTACTCCTTCGCCCGCTCCACGATCGCGTGATACTCCTCGCGCGTCGTGTTGGAGGTCCAGGCGAGCGGCAGCCCGTCCTTGGTCCGCGGCTCCCGCCGGTAGGGCAGGGGGCGCTCCAGGTCGGCCACCGCGTCCATCAGACGCTCGCGGGCGTCGCCGTAGGCGGCGGTGCCGTCGACCCCCGGCTTCGGCCAGACCGGGGTGACCAGAGTCACCGAATCGGTGTGGCTGTCGAAGATGGCGACGATGCTGGGGCGCGACAGGATGGCGTCGGGAATGCCCAGCTCGTCCGGGTTGTCGTCCGGCAGCCGTTCCATCAGCCGGACCATGTCGTAGGTCAGGTAGCCGAACAGGCCGGCGGCCATCGGCGGCAGGGCGTCCGGCAGGTCGATCCGGCTCTCGTTGATGAGGGCGCGCAGCGACTCCAGCGGGGCCGCGTCGATGGGCTCGTAGGCATCGCGGTCGTGCAGGGCGTTGCGGTTCACCTCCGCCCGGTCGCGGCGGCAGCGCCACACCAGATCGGGCTTGAAGCCGATCACCGAGTAGCGGTCGCGCCGCGACCCCGCCCCGCGCTCCGCCGATTCGAAAAGGAAGCCGAAGGGGCGCCCGTCGGCCAGCTTCATGTAGGCGGAGACGGGGGTCTCCAGATCGCTGACCAGCGTGGTCCACACCACCTGCGGCTTGCCGGCCACATAGGCGGTGTGGAAGGCGGCGAATTCCGGCTGAACCTTCACGGGACGGGCCTCGACTGAGTGGGCGACGGAGTTGGGTTAGTTGCCGCTGGCGAAGAACTGGTCGATGCGGTTGCGGTGAACCTCGACCGGATAGCGGTTGCGCAGCGCGTTGCCGAACTGGGCCATGATGTCGCTTTCCAGCCCCTGGGCCACGGTGCTCTCCACGGTCGCGAGCGTGGCGTCGCTGGCCGCCGGGTCCGCCGGGATGATCTCCTTCAGGCGGGCGACGACCTGGCTGTCGGCGGTGGCGCCGGTCACCGTCTCGCCGGGCTTCACCTCGAACAGCTTGCGCACCAGCTCGCCCGGCAGACCCTCGACCGAGCGGGCGTCGCGGGTGAAGGGCGTGGTCATGGCGAAGCTGGCGCCGGACTGGCTGGCGACGTCCTGCGCCGCGGCCTCCGAGCCCTGCTTCAGCTTGGCGGCGATGTCCTGGGCCCTCTCGGCGGCCAGCTTGGCGCGCTTGTCGTCCTGCCAGCCGGCGACGGCCTGATCGCGCACCTCGGCCAGCGGCTTCGGGGCGGCCGGCGTCACGCCGTCCACGCGCACGGCGTAGAAGACGTTGTTGGGCGCTTCGGTCAGGTTGGAGGTGGCGCCGGAGGCGAGCTGGAAGGCCGTCTGCACCATGGCGGCGAAGTTCGGGCGGCCCGGGGCGGCGTCCTTGCCGTCCGGCGCCTTGCCGCTGCTGTCCACCGCGGCGATCTTGGCGATGGGCAGCGACTGGGCCTGGGCGACCTCCTCCAGCGGGGCACCGCTGGCGAGCTGGTCCTCGACACGGTTGGCGATGGAGTAGAGCGAATCCATCGCCTTCTCCTTGCGAAGCTCGGCCAGTAGCTGGTCGCGGGCCTCCTCGAAGGTCTTGGTGGCGCCCGGCTGGATGGCGGTGACGGTCATGACGTGCCAGCCCAGCCCGCTGCGCACCGCGTCGCTGGCCGCGCCCTGGGCCAGGGCGAAGGCGGCGTCGCCGATCTCCGGCAACTCGTTGCGGGTGACGTTGTCCAGCGTGATGACGTCGATCCCGGCGTCCTTGGCGGCGGCGGTCAGACCCTTCGCCTTGGCGGCCTCGGCGATCTGCTTCGCCTTCGCCTCGTCGTCGGCCAGGACCATCTCCACCGTGCGGCGCTCCGGCGTGCCCAGCTCGTCGGCGCGCTCATCGTAGGCGGCGCGCAGCTCGTTGTCGGGGATCTGGATGTCCTTGGCGATCTCGTCGGCGGAGAGCTGGGCGATGCTCAGCGCGCGGTATTCGGGCGCGGTGAAGCGGACCTGATGGTCCTCGTAATAGCGGGTCAGCTCCGCCTCGTCGGGCACGCCGACGTCGCCGATGGCGGCGTTGGGCAGGGTCACCACCTCGGCCACGCGGCGCTCCCCGCGGAAGCGGTAGAGGTCCTGGACCAGCGGCTTCGGCGGGGTCACCCCGGCGCCGACCGCCCCGGCCACCAGGTCGCGCGCGGTCTCGCGGCGCAGCAGGGCGACGTAGCCGTCCTCGGTGAGCTGGTTGTTGCGCAGCACGCTGCGGAACTGGTTCGCGTCGAACTGGTTCTGCGCATTGCGGAAGGCCGGCTCCTCGGCGATGCGCTGGCGCACCACGTCCGCGCCGACCGAGATTCCGGCGTCGCGCGCGGCCTGATCGTAGAGCGCGCGCTGCACCAGCGCCGACAGCGACTGGTCGAGCAGGCCGAACTGGCGCGCCTGCTCCGTCGTCAGGTTGCCGCCCAGCATCGGGCGCAGCCGCTCCATCTGGCGGCGGAACTCCTGGTCCAGCTCCGCCCGGTCGATGTCCACCTTGCCGACGGACGCGACGGTGCTGGAGATCCCGCCTGTGCGGATCATGTCGCCGATGCCCCAGGCCGCGAAGCTGACGATGAGGAGCACGAACAGGATCTTGACGACCCACGAACCGGCGTAAGTGCGGATGAACTGAAGCATGGGACCCGAAGTGAGTGCGCAAAGGGCGGCCCTGCGGCCGGGGCGGCATCATAGGCACCCCGCGAAAGCCCGGCAACACCCCATTTCCCCCGCGATTCCCCATCGGAAAGAACCCGTTGGACGGGTGGAAATGCCCGGCGCTCCTTGCTAGACAGGGGGCGCACTTTGCCAACGAACACCCGCACCAACAAACGAGAGCCGGAGGACGAAAACGCCATGGCCGCACGCCGCAAACTGATTGCCGGGAACTGGAAGATGAACGGGCTGAAGGCCGATGGGCTGGATCTGGCCTCGGACCTCGCCGGGCGCCTGACGGGGGCCGGGACGGTCGCCTTCGACATGCTGGTGTGTCCGCCCTTCCCGCTGCTGTTCCCGGTGGGCGACGCCATCTCCGGCAGCCCGCTGGCGCTCGGCGCGCAGGACTGCCACGCCAAGACCTCCGGCGCGCACACCGGCGACGTCAGCCCGGCCATGCTGACCGACGCCGGCTGCCGCTACGTCATCCTCGGCCATTCGGAGCGCCGCGCCGACCACGCCGAATCCGACGCGCAGGTCGCCGCCAAGGCGGCGGCCGCCCACAAGGCGGGCCTGATCGCCATCATCTGCGTCGGCGAGACGGAGGCCCAGCGCGACGCCGGGCAGGCCGACGCCGTCGTCGCCAGCCAGCTCAAAGGCTCGATTCCGGAGGGCGCCACCGCGGCGAACACCGTCATCGCCTACGAGCCGGTCTGGGCCATCGGCACCGGCAAGACCGCCACGCCCGACGACGTCAAGGCGATGCACGCCCACATCCGCGCGGAGCTGGCCGGCAAGACCGCCGATCCCGACGCCGTGCGCGTCCTCTACGGCGGCTCGGTCAAGCCGGGCAACGCGGCGGAACTGATGGCGGTTGAGAATGTGGACGGGGCGCTGGTCGGCGGCGCCGCGCTGAAGGCGGACGATTTCTGGGCGATCGCCACCAGTTGCCGCTAGCATATCGCGCAGGACCGCGTTAAAAACAGTGGGCGCGCGCCACGGGCCCTTGCCAAGGTCCGTGGCGCGCTGTTGGTTTGGGCGGTCCCTGCGGATCGCTCCGGGAAGGGATCAAGGGAACGGGCTGCATGGAATCGGTGCTTCTGGTCATTCACCTGCTGATCGCCCTGGCGCTGGTCGGGGTCATCCTGATCCAGCGGTCGGAAGGCGGCGGTCTCGGCATCGGCGGCGGCAACATGGGGGGCATGATGTCCACCCGCGGCACCGCCAATCTGCTGACGCGGACCACCGGCATCCTGGCGGGCTGCTTCATGGCGACCAGCCTGGTCCTGGCGGTCCTGGCGGGCGCGCACAAGGCGCCGACCTCGATCATCGACACGATGCCGGCCCAGCCCGTGGCCCCGGCGGCTCCCGCCCAGCCGGCGGCGCCGGCGCAGCCCGCCCCGCCGGTCGCCCAGTAAAGGCGGCCAGGCACAGCGCGACGCGGCTCCGGCCGGGTCTGACGTGAGGCGGCCTCCCCCGAAGCCGCCTCTTTCTTTTGAGGATCGTCGATCTGGGCAGCGCCCGGGGGGCGGTCCGAATTCGGGGAACGGATCAGGCTCTGAAGGTCTTCGGACGGACATGACTCGCTACATCTTCATCACCGGTGGCGTCGTTTCCTCGCTGGGCAAAGGTCTGGCGTCGGCGGCGCTTGGGGCGCTTCTCCAGGCGCGCGGCTACAAGGTGCGGCTTCGCAAGCTGGACCCGTACCTGAACGTGGACCCCGGCACGATGAGCCCGTACCAGCACGGCGAGGTCTATGTGACCGACGACGGCGCTGAGACCGACCTCGACCTCGGCCATTACGAGCGCTTCACCGGCGTGGCCGCGCGCCGTGGCGACAACATCACCACGGGCCGGATCTATTCGACCGTGATCGCCAAGGAGCGCCGCGGCGACTATCTGGGCGCCACCGTGCAGGTCATTCCGCACGTCACCGACCAGATCAAGGACTTCATCCGCGCCGACACGACCGACGAGGACTTCATCCTCTGCGAGATCGGCGGCACGGTGGGCGACATCGAGTCGACCCCCTTCCTGGAAGCCATCCGCCAGTTCGGCAACGAGGTCGGTCCGGAGAACGCCCTGTTCATCCACCTGACCCTGCTGCCCTACATCCCGACGGCGGGCGAGCTGAAGACCAAGCCGACCCAGCATTCCGTGAAGGAACTGCTGGGCATGGGCATCCAGGCGAACATCCTGCTCTGCCGCGCCGACCGTCCGATCCCGGACAACGAGCGCCGCAAGATCGCGCTGTTCTGCAACATCCGTCCGGAGCGCGTGATCGCCGCCCTGGACGTCGATTCGATCTACCAGGTTCCGGTCAGCTACCACGAGGAAGGCTTCGACACCCAGGTGCTGGCCTATTTCGGCCTGCCGACCGAGGGCAAGCCGGACCTGTCGCGCTGGACCAGCATCGTCGAGCGCGTGCGCAAGCCGCAGGGCGAGGTGACCATCGCCGTCGTCGGCAAGTACACCAGCCTGCTCGACAGCTACAAGTCGCTGGCCGAGGCGCTGACCCACGGCGGCATCGCCAACAACGTCAAGGTCAAGCTCGACTGGATCGACTCGGAGATCTTCGAGGACGACAGCGCCGTGCAGCGGCTGGAGAACGTCCACGGCATCCTGGTGCCGGGCGGCTTCGGCTCGCGCGGCACGGAGGGCAAGATCCGCGCCGCCCAGTTCGCCCGCGAGCGCAAGGTGCCGTACTTCGGCATCTGCTTCGGCATGCAGATGGCGGTGATCGAATCGGCCCGCAACATGGCCGGCATCGTCGACGCCGGGTCGACCGAGCTGGGCAAGCCCGGCAACCCGGTGGTCGGCCTGATGACCGAGTGGATGCGCGGCAACAGCCTGGAGAAGCGCACGGAAGGCACCGACCTCGGCGGCACCATGCGGCTCGGCACCTACCCGGCGAAGCTGGTCCCCGGCAGCAAGGTCGCGGAGATCTACGGCACCACCGACATCACCGAGCGGCACCGCCACCGCTACGAGGTGAACGTCTATTACAAGGATCGCCTGGAGAAGGTCGGCCTGCTGTTCTCCGGCCTGTCGCCGGACGGCGAGCTGCCCGAGATCGTCGAGATTCCGGACCATCCCTGGTTCATCGGCGTGCAGTTCCACCCGGAACTGAAGTCCAAGCCCTTCGACCCGCACCCGCTCTTCACCTCCTTCATCAAGGCGGCGATCGAGCAGAGCCGGCTGGTCTGATGCGCCGAACGGGGGAGGGCATTCCTCCCCCGCGCGTTCCGGTTCCAGGGTTCCGGTGGGTATAGTGACAGCGGCGGCCGAGCCAACGGCCGCCGCTTTTGCGTTATGGGCCGGGGGAAAACCAAGGGACCCCGGA
Organism: Azospirillum formosense; assembly: GCF_040500525.1. Taxonomy (NCBI): domain Bacteria; kingdom Pseudomonadati; phylum Pseudomonadota; class Alphaproteobacteria; order Rhodospirillales; family Azospirillaceae; genus Azospirillum; species Azospirillum formosense. The sequence continues at coordinate 994,477 of NZ_CP159402.1, forward strand.
GAGCCGAAGGCAAAACCAAGGGTTGGGAGACACCATGACCGACATCAGCATCCCCGCCGGCGACGGCGGCAGCTTTTCCGCCTATGTGGCCAAGCCGGCGGGCGGCGGACCGGCGCCGGGACTCGTCGTCATCCAGGAGATCTTCGGGGTCAACCAGGTCATGCGCGACCTGTGCGACGGCTTCGCCGCCCAGGGCTGGCTGGCCGTCTGCCCGGACCTGTTCTGGCGGCAGGAGCCGGGCGTGCAGATCACCGACAAGACTCAGGAGGAGTGGAACCGCGCCTTCGCCCTGATGAACGGCATGGACCAGGACAAGGCGGTGGACGACCTCAAGGCCACGCTGGCGTGGCTGCGCCAGAGCCCCGACTGCACGGGCAAGGCCGGGTCGGTCGGCTACTGCCTGGGCGGCCGGCTGGCCTTCATGATGGCGGCGCGGTCCGATTCCGACGCCAACGTCAGCTACTACGGCGTCGGCCTCGACGGTCTGACCGGCGAGGCGGCGAGCATCACCAAGCCGCTGCTGATGCACATCGCCGAGAAGGACCAGTTCGTCCCGGCGGAGGCCCGTGAGAAGATCCTGGCCGCGGTGAAGGGCAACCCGAACGTCACCGCCCACGTCTATCCGGGTGTGGACCACGCCTTCGCCCGCGCCGGCGGCGCTCATTTCGACGCCGAGGCGGCGGAGCTTGCCAACGGGCGCACGACAGCCTTCTTCAAGCAGCATCTGGGTTGACGCCATTCCGGTTGACCGGGATCGCCGATATCTGGGAAGGAATGGGCAGCGCGAGGGGCCGTCGGCAAGAGTCCCCTCGCATTGCTTTTTGGAGAGCACGGGATGACCACCGCCAAGACCGTCCAGATCGGCAACCTGACCATCGCCAACGACCGGCCCTTCACCCTGATCGCCGGACCGTGCCAGATGGAAAGCCGCGACCACGCGCTGGAGACGGCGGCGGCGCTGGTGGAGATGACCGGCGCGCTCGGCATCGGGCTGATCTACAAGTCGTCCTTCGACAAGGCCAACCGCACCTCCATCAGCACCGCGCGCGGCCTCGGCATGGACAAGGCGCTTCCGATCTTCGCCGAGATCAAGGAGCGGTTCGGCTGCCCGGTGATCACCGACGTGCACGAGGCCGACCAGTGCTCCCCGGTGGCCGAGGTGATGGACGTTCTCCAGATCCCCGCCTTCCTGTGCCGCCAGACCGATTTGCTGATCGCCGCGGCGAAGACGGGGCGGGCGGTCAACGTCAAGAAGGGCCAGTTCCTCGCCCCCTGGGACATGAAGAACGTCGCGGCGAAGCTGGTGGCGTCGGGCAACGACAAGGTGCTGCTGTGCGAGCGCGGCGCCAGCTTCGGCTACAACACGCTGGTGTCGGACATGCGCTCCCTGCCGATCATGGCGGAGACCGGCTTCCCGGTGGTGTTCGACGCCACCCATTCGGTGCAGCAGCCGGGCGGGCAGGGCACGACCTCCGGCGGCCAGCGCGAGTTCGTTCCGGTGCTGGCCCGCGCCGCCATCGCCGTGGGCGTCGCCGCGGTCTTCATGGAAACCCACGAGAATCCGGACTGCGCGCCCAGCGACGGCCCGAACATGGTCCCGCTGAAGGAGATGCCGGCCCTGCTGGCGCGGCTCCAGGCCTTCGACCGTCTGGCGAAGGCCTGACAAGAGAGCCTGACGAAAGGACAGGTCCGGGAACGGCGTGCCGGTCCCGGCGTTGCCCAAGGCACCGCGGGCGCCGCGCTTACCGGTGGAGCGCCCGCGGGTTGAGCCATGGAGCAACGCCATGAAGCCGATCCGCCTGTGCGCCATCGCCGCCGTCGCCAGCCTTGGCGCGATGATCGCCGTTCCCGCCGTCGCGCAATCGACCGCGCCGTCCGCAACGCCGTCCACCGCACCCATGCCGCAGGCCAAGCCGGCCATGCCGCCGGGCCACAGCGGCGCCACCACCGCGCCGCCGATGGGCAGCGGGTCGTCGTCGACCGCAAAGGCCAAGGTCATCGACCTCAACACCGCCGGCAAGGACGAGCTTCAGACCTTGCCGGGAATCGGCGAGGCGCGGTCCGAGGCGATCATGAAGAACCGCCCCTACCGCTCGAAGGACGAACTGGTCAGCAAGAAGATCGTCCCGCAGAACGTCTATGATGACATCAAGGGCCGGATCGCCGCAGTCGGCGGTTCCAAGACCAGCGCCTCGGCGGCGGGCACCCCGAAGAAGTGAGCCAGTCCCCTCTCCCCTCCGCTCACGCTCAAACGACGTTTGGGCTGACGGGACCGGCGGGCCTGTGGCTGTCCGGAAGCGGGGAGAGGGTGGCCCGCCCTTACAGGCTGAAGCTCCGGTAGGTGATCGGCGTCTCGGCCGTTCCGCCGTCCGCCGCCGCGATGTCGCCCAGCCGGCCGTGATGCTCCGACAGATCGCACACCGGGTCGGCGTTGTCGGCGTTGCCGGTCAGCGCCAGCGCCTGGCAGCGGCAGCCGCCCCAGTCGATCTCCTTCTGGTCGCAGCTCCGGCAGGGCTGCGGCATCCAGTCGGTGCCGCGGTAGCGCTGGAAGGCGGTGGAATTGGCCCAGATGTCGGCCAGCGGGCGCTCCGTCACCCGATCAAACGTCAGGCCGGGGATCGTCTCGGCGGCATGGCAGGGCAGGACCGCGCCGCTGGGCGTGACGTTCAGGAATTTGCGGCCCCAGCCGCCCATGCAGGCCTTCGGGCGCTTGGCGTAATAGTCGGGCACCACATAATCGACGACCAGCCGGCCCTTCAGCTCCGGCAGGCGGGCGCGCACCCGCTCGTCCATGCGGACCAGCTGCTCGCGGGTCGGCATCAGGGCGGCGCGGTTTTTCAGCGCCCAGCCGTAATACTGGACGTTGGCGATCTCAATGCGGCCCGCCTTCAGCTCCAGCGCCATGTCGATGAAATCGTCCACCCGGTCGATGTTGTGGCGCTGCACGATGGCGTTGACGGTCAGCGCCATGCCAACGTCGGTGACCGCGCGCGCCACCTCCAGCTTCTTCGGCTGGCCGCCGGGGAAGCCGCTGATCAGTTCGGCCTTGGCGGGCTGCGTGTCCTGGAAGCCGATCTGCACATGCTGGAGCCCGGCGTCGCGCAGCCGTTCCAGCCGCGCCCGGTCGAGCAGAACCGCCGAGGTGATCAGGTTGGCGTAGAGCCCGGCCGCGGTGGCGTGGGCGATCAGCGCCTCCAGGTCCTTGCGCGCCGTCGGCTCGCCGCCGGAAAAATGCACCTGGATGATGCCGAGGTCCGCAGCCTCGTCGAGCACGCGGCACCAGGCGGCGGTGTCCAGCTCCCGGCTGGCCGGGTCGAGCGCCAGCGGGTTGGAGCAGTAGGCGCAGCGCAGCGGGCAGCGGTGCGTCAGTTCCGCCAGCAGGGCCAGCGGCGGTTCCAGTCCGGTCGTGGCGCCACAGAAGGTCATCGGGTCAGGAACCCTTTCGCAATCATGTCGCCCAACAACTCCAACACATCCGCGGCGATCTCGTCCCGCGACGCGTCGAATTGCGCGGCCAGCGTCCCGATGGCCGTGGCCACCGTCACCGGAGGCTGGCCCGCCTGGGATGATGCGGTGACCGCGCGCACCACCTCCAGCGCCACCTCGTCCAGGATCAGCACGCGCTCCGGCCCCAGAAGCTGCCAGTGGCCGCGCACCCGGTCCTGGCGGAGCATGACGCCGGGGGCCAGCCGGACCCGGTCCTCCTCGGTCACACCGTCCGTCATCGCCGGTAGACCGTCGGTTCCATGTCGTCCGGAACGAAGGCGCCGGGCGGGATCAGGGCGGGCGACACATAGGCGTGGTGCAGCGCGTCCAACTGCGCCCACAGAAGCTCCGCCTTGTGGCGCAGGGCGGCGATCACCTGTTGCTGCTGCTCCGGCGTCCGGGCGTTGTCGAGCACGTAGTCGAGCCCGAACTCGACGTCGCGCGGCGCCTCGTCCAGCCGCTTGCGGAAGTAGGACAGGGTGGCGTCGTTGGCGAAGGCGTAATAGGCCTCGAACCCGGCGATGCGCTCGCGGTGGATGGCCGGGGCGAACAGCTCGGTCAGGGACGAGGCGACGGCCTCCAGCGTCGACTTGCTCGACACGAAGTTGACATAGGAATCGACGGCGTAGCGGGTCGCCGGCAGGATGCCCCTCAGCGAGGTGACATAGTCGCGGTCCAGACCCAGCCCGTCGGTCAGGCGCAGCCAGCGCTCGATCCCGCCGACCTTGCCTTCCTCGCGCTCCCGGCTCTCGCCGAAGCCGTCATGGTCGAGCACGCGCTGGATCCAGATGCGGCGCAGCGCCGGATCGTCCATCCGCGCCATCAAGGCCAGATCCTTTCGGGGAATGCAGACCTGATAGTAGAAGCGGTTCAGCGCCCAGGCCTGGACCTGCCCGCGCTTCAGCTTGCCGCCGTGCAGCAGTTTGTGGAAGGGGTGGAGGTCGTGGTACTGGCGCTCGCCGATGGCGCGCAACTCGCGTTCCAACTCCTCGCGCGACAGCGCTGACGTCATAGCGTGAACTCCATCCCGTCGTGGGCGATCTCCCAATCTTCGGCGGTGGCGGCGGCCCGCTCGGGCGAGTCGTCCAGCAGCGCCGGGTTGGTGTTGTTGATGTGGACGAAGACCTTGCGCCGCACGCCCAGCCCCGCGAAGGCGGCGATGGAGCCGTCCGGGCCGGACATCGCCATGTGGCCCATGCGCTGGCCGGTCTTGCTGCCGGTGCCGGCGCGGATCATTTCGTCGTCGGTCCAGGTGGTGCCGTCGAACAGCACCAGCGGCGCCCCGCGCAGCCGGTCGGCCAGCCAGCCCGGCATCGCCGAGCAGCCGGGGATGTAGAAGAACTCCCCGTCGCCGTTGCGGTCGCGGATGCGCAGCGCCACCGTGTCCTCCGCCACAGAGCCGAAGCCGGCGGCGGTCGGGTCCTCCAGATAGAGCGCGACCTTGCCGGGCACGGCGAAGGCTTCGACCTCGAAGGGGAAGGGGGTTCCGGCGGCGTCGGCGGGCACCCAGGGCCGGTCCAGCGCCATGGCGCGGCGCGGCGCAAGCTCCGGGTTGACCACGCGGAAGACGGCGTTCGCCTCCAGCACGCCGTGCACCCGGTCGGTGGCGTAGACGGCCAACGGCTGGGATTCGCGCAGCGTCAGCAACCCCGCCACATGGTCGATGTCGGCGTTGGTCAGCACCGCCGCGGCGATGGGGCTGTGGCGCAGACCGTTTTGCGGATGCAGCGCCGGGTTGGCGAGGATCTGCCGGCCAATGTCCGGCGAGGCGTTCAGCAGAAGCCAGCGCCCGTCGCCGCCGCTGACCGCCAGCGACGACTGGGTGCGCGGACGGGCCGCCAAGTCGCCGGAGCGGGCGCGCCGGCAGCCCGCGCAGTTGCAGTTCCACTGCGGAAAACCGCCGCCCGCGGCGGAGCCAAGGACGAGAATCGTCAGCATCGGGTGTCTTTCCGAGTCAGGCGGCCCGAATCAGGCAATCCAAATCAGGCGGTCCAAATCAGGCGGCGGTCGTCACGCATGGCAACGGGCCGGCGCTCAGAGACGGGCGCAGGCGTAGGCGTTGATTTCGGTGCCGACGGGAATTTCGACGATCTGGGGCTTGCGCCAGGTCTTCATGGTTGGGTCCTCCGCGCTTGGATTGGCCTTGGGGTGATTCCCAGGGGCTGTTGCCGCCCGCCGCGGGCGGCCCCGCTAGCGAACGTTAGAACGCTACGGGTACGGGACAAGGTGGTCTATGCGACTTTGGAAGCAGGTGCGCTGCACAACCGGATAGGGTGCTCCGCCGTCCGGGTGTTCTTCCCTGCGTGTTTGCGTCCCAGCGGCCTTGCATCCCCCGGCACGCAAGGCTATCAAGCCCGCGCGCTTCTTTTTCGCCTGGAAAGATCATCCGCCTGGAAAGATCACCCAGCGGACGCGCGCAACGCGGAGGAAGGACAAACATGAGCGCCATTACCGAAATCCACGCCCGCGAGATCCTCGACAGCCGTGGGAACCCGACCGTCGAGGTGGACGTCCTGCTCGAATCCGGCGCCTTCGGCCGCGCCGCCGTTCCGTCGGGCGCCTCGACCGGCGCGCACGAGGCGGTGGAGCTGCGCGACGGCGACAAGGGCCGCTACGGCGGCAAGGGCGTGCTGAAGGCCGTGGAGTCGGTCAACGGCGAGATCTTCGACGCCATCGCCGGGCTGGACGCCTCCAACCAGCGCGCCCTCGACCTCGCCATGATCGAGCTGGACGGCACCCCCAACAAGGGCCGGCTCGGCGCCAACGCCATCCTCGGCGTCTCGCTCGCCGTCGCCAAGGCCTCGGCGGAAGAGGCCGCGCTGCCGCTGTTCCGCTACGTCGGCGGCGCCTTCGCCAACCTGCTGCCGGTGCCGATGATGAACATCATCAACGGCGGCGCCCACGCCGACAACCCGATCGACATCCAGGAGTTCATGGTCATGCCGGTCGGCGCCGAGAGCGCCGCCGAGGCCATCCGCATGGGCTCGGAGATCTTCCAGGCGCTCAAGAAGAAGCTCAAGGACGCCGGCCACAACACCAACGTCGGCGACGAGGGCGGCTTCGCCCCCAACCTCGCCTCGACCGAGGACGCGCTGGGCTTCGTCATGAAGGCCATCGAGGCCGCCGGCTACAAGCCGGGCGACGACGTCATGCTGGCCATCGACGCCGCCTCGACCGAATTCTTCAAGAACGGCAAGTACGAGCTGGCCGGCGAGGGCAAGTCGCTGGCGCCGGAGCAGATGGTCTCCTATTGGGCCGATCTGGTCGGCCGCTACCCGATCATCTCGATCGAGGACGGCATGGCCGAGGACGATTGGGAAGGCTGGAAGGCGCTGACCGACGCCATCGGCGGCAAGGTGCAGCTGGTCGGCGACGACCTGTTCGTGACCAACCCGGCGCGTCTGGCCGACGGCATCCGGAAGGGCGTAGGCAACTCGATCCTGGTCAAGGTCAACCAGATCGGCACGCTGTCGGAGACGCTGGAGGCCGTCGACATGGCCCACAAGGCCGGCTACACGGCGGTCCTGTCGCACCGCTCGGGCGAGACCGAGGACAGCACCATCGCCGATCTGGCGGTGGCCACCAACTGCGGCCAGATCAAGACCGGCTCGCTGTCGCGCTCCGACCGGCTGGCCAAGTACAACCAGCTGATCCGCATCGAGGAGATGCTCGGCACCGCCGCCCGCTTCGCCGGACGCGGCATCCTCAAGGCGTAACGCGCCTTCAGGAGTTCCGCCATGGAAAGCCCCTTCCCGGGAGACCGGGGAGGGGCTTTTTTCTGTGGTCTTCCGGGGTTGCGACCGGTGCGCGGGAGATTTCCAAATCACCACCGTGCAAGGGGCGCGCGCTTCTGGTAAACAGCCGCCATAGTTTCGCCCGCTTGGGCCGGCACCCTCTCAACGACGGCTTTTTCCGCCCGGACAGGACCCCCGACGCATGACCAAGACCACTTCATTCGCCGCTCTGCTGCTCGGCGGCCTGCTGTGCAGCGGTTCCGTCCTCGCGCAGACGGTTTCGCTGCAGGATCGTCTGGACCGGCTGGAGTCGGGGGTGGAGGCGCTGGGCGGGCGCGTCGAGGTGGCGCAGGCCTATCCGGGCAATTCCTACACGCGCGGGCAGACCGCCGAGATCCAGCCGTCCCTGGCCGCGGATTTCGAGGTGCGGCTGCAGAAGCTGGAGCGCGCCCTGTCGGAACTGACCGGGCGCTATGAAGAGGCGACCTATCAGATCTCGCAGATGAAGGACCGGCTGGAGCGGGTCAACAGCGACATCGATTTCCGCCTGAAGGAGCTGGAAAGCAAGGGCGGCGGAGCGGCCAGCGATCCGTTCGGCGGTCCGGCCAAGCCCAGCGCGGCGGCTCCGGCGGCGGCCCCCAGCGCCGCCAAGGCGCCCGAGAAGGCGGCTGACAAGCCGGCGGAGAAGCAGGCCGCCGCCCTGGCGCCGCTGCCCGCCAATTCGACCCCGGAAAAGCAGTACGAGCACGCCTTCGAGCTGCTGCGCCAGTCCGACTACGACAAGGCGGAAAAGGCCTTCAGCGACTTCCTGGCGAAGAACAAGAACCACCAGCTCGCCGGCAACGCCCAGTACTGGCTGGGTGAGACCTATTACGTCCGCAACAAGTTCCAGGACGCCGCCGTGGCCTTCGCCGAGGGCGTGCAGAAGTACCCGAAGAACAACAAGGCGGCGGACAACCTGCTGAAGCTCGGCATGTCGCTGCAGCAGCTGAACCAGAAGAAGGACGCCTGCACGGCCTTCAACCAGCTGATCACCAAGTTCCCCGAAGCGTCGGCGAGCGTGAAGCGCCGCGCCGACACCGAGCGCCGCCGCCTGAACTGCGCCTGACGGGCGCGGTGAGCGAGCCCGCCCCGGCCGGGCCGATTTCGGCACCCGAATTCGCCGTCCGCATGGACCGGCTGGGCGGCTTCGAGGCGCGGCCGCGCGTGGCCGTCGGCGTGTCCGGCGGGGCGGACAGCCTCGGGCTGGCCTTGCTCGTCCAGACTTGGGCGGCGGAGCGGGGCGGGGATGCCCTCGCGCTGATCGTCGATCATGGCCTTCGCGCGGAATCCGCGGCGGAGGCCGCCCGTGTGGGCGGCTGGCTGCAGGCCCGCGGCATCGCCCATGCCATTCTGCGTTGGGACGGCGAGAAGCCGGCGACCGGCATCCAGGAGGCGGCCCGCGCCGCGCGCCACCGTCTGCTGTCCGAGCGCTGCCGGGAGGAGGGCATCCTCCATCTGGCGCTCGCCCACCACCGCGACGATCAGGCGGAGACGGTGCTTCTGCGCTTCGCCCGCGGCTCCGGAATCGACGGGCTGGCTGGCATGGCGCCGGTGCGCGCGGGCGGCGCGGCGCGGGTGATCCGGCCGCTGCTGGACCTCTCCCATGACCGGCTGGTGGCGACCTGCCGCGCCTTCGGCCAGGAGTGGATCGAGGACCCCTCCAACCGCAACCCGCGCTTCGCCCGCGCCCGCCTGCGCGCGGCGGGGGAGGCGCTGGCCGCCGAGGGGCTGGACGCGCCGCGTCTGGCCGACCTCGCGCGCCGGGCCGCCCGCGCCCGCAACGCGCTGGAGGCGGGAACCGCCGCCCTGCTGGCCGAGGCCGTGGAGGTCCATCCCGAGGGGTGGCTGCGGTTGGATCCGACTCCTCTCCTGGGCGCGCCGGAGGAGATCGGCCTGCGCGCGCTGGCCCGCTGCATCGCCGCCATCGGCGGCGCCGCCTATCCGCCGAGGGACGAGGCGGCGGAGCGTCTGCTCGCCGACATCGCGGGGGGACGCTTCCGGGGGCGCACGCTGGGCGGCTGCCGAATCGTGCCGCTGCGGGGACTTCTGATGATCGCGCGGGAACCGGTCGGGGTGACCGAATGGCTGGACCTTACCCCTGGCGGGGAAGTCTGGTGGGATCGCCGATTCGCCGTTCGGCTGGGGCCGGGGGCGAATGGGGCGGTCAGCGTGGCGAAATTGGGGCGGGACGGGTGGCAAACGGTGCGGTCCGCAGGCCCGGATTCGGGCCGCATCGCCCTGCCCGAACCGGTCCGCGAGACGCTGCCGGCGCTGTGGGACGGAAACGGGCTGGCGGTGGTGCCGCATCTGGGCTTCAGGCGGCCCGGATTCCCCCTTTCGGCGGTCGCTTTGCACGCGCCCGGGGTGGTGTTGGCCGGCCCAGCTTTTCCGGTTGTTTCGGACCGTGTCGGCATTATTTAATCTGGGAACGTGCCCGTAAGCCCGGGAGGGGTGGCTCCGCATCGGCCTACCTTTCCGCGCAGGGTTCGCAGAAAGGCTTTCGACGTGAACAATTTCGGCAAGAATCTCGCGCTCTGGATCATCATTGGGCTGCTGCTGGTGGCCCTGTTCAACCTGTTCCAGAGCTCTTCCACGCGCAGCCCGCAGACGACGGTTCCGTTCAGCGAGCTTCTCGCCGAAGTGGACCGCGGCCAAGTGGCCGACGTCACCATCAAAGGAAACCAGGTCTCCGGCCACTTCACCGACGGCCGGTCCTTCAGCACCTACGTCCCGCCCGAAGCCGGGCTGGTCGAGCGGCTGACGCAGAAGAACGTGCGCATCAGCGCCGTTCCGGATGACAGCAACGTGCCCTCGCTGTTCTCCGTCCTGCTGTCCTGGTTCCCGATGCTGCTGCTGATCGGCGTCTGGATCTTCTTCATGCGTCAGATGCAGTCGGGCGGCGGCAAGGCCATGGGCTTTGGCAAGTCCCGCGCGCGCCTGCTGACGGAGAAGGTCGGCCGGGTCACCTTCGACGACGTCGCCGGCATCGACGAGGCCAAGCAGGAACTGGCGGAAATCGTCGAGTTCCTGAAGGACCCGCAGAAGTTCCAGCGTCTGGGCGGCAAGATCCCGAAGGGCGTGCTGCTCGTCGGCCCGCCGGGCACCGGCAAGACCCTGACCGCGCGCGCCGTGGCGGGTGAGGCCAATGTGCCCTTCTTCACCATCTCCGGCTCCGACTTCGTCGAGATGTTCGTGGGTGTCGGCGCCAGCCGCGTCCGCGACATGTTCGAGCAGGGCAAGAAGAACGCCCCCTGCATCATCTTCATCGACGAAATCGACGCCGTGGGCCGCCATCGTGGCGCCGGCCTGGGCGGCGGCAACGACGAGCGCGAGCAGACCCTGAACCAGCTGCTGGTCGAGATGGACGGCTTCGAGGCGAACGAGGGCGTCATCCTCATCGCCGCGACCAACCGTCCGGACGTGCTCGACCCCGCGCTGCTGCGTCCGGGCCGCTTCGACCGTCAGGTCGTCGTGCCGAACCCGGACGTGCTGGGCCGCGAGAAGATCCTCAAGGTCCACATGCGCAAGGTGCCGCTGTCCCCGGACGTCGACGCCAAGGTGATCGCGCGCGGCACCCCGGGCTTCTCGGGCGCCGACCTCGCCAACCTCGTCAACGAGGCCGCGCTGCTCGCCGCCCGCATCGGCAAGCGCGTCGTCGGCATGGCCGAGTTCGAGGCCGCCAAGGACAAGGTCATGATGGGCGCGGAACGCCGCTCCATGGTCATGACCGAGGACGAGAAGAAGCTGACCGCCTATCACGAGGCCGGTCACGCCATCGTCGCCATCCACCAGCCGGACAGCGATCCGGTGCACAAGGCCACCATCATCCCGCGCGGCCGCGCGCTCGGCATGGTGATGCGCCTGCCGGAAGGCGACCGCATCTCGCTGTCCCAGGCCAAGCTGCACGCCGACCTGCGCGTCGCCATGGGCGGCCGCATCGCGGAAGAGCTGATCTTCGGCAAGGACCGCGTGACCACGGGCGCGTCGGGCGACATCAAGATGGCGACCGACATGTCGCGCCGCATGGTCACCGAGTGGGGCATGAGCGACAAGCTGGGCCCGCTGCTCTACGGCGAGCCGACGCAGGAGGTCTTCCTCGGCCACTCCGTCACCCAGCACAAGAACATGTCCGACGCCACGGCCCGCACGGTGGACGAGGAAATCCGCCGGATCGTCGACGAGGCGTACGGCGAGGCCCGCCGCATCCTGACGGAGAACATCGACCAGCTGCACACCATCGCCAAGGGCCTGCTGGAGTATGAGACCCTGAGCGGTGAGGACATCGCCCGCCTGCTGCGCGGCGAGCCGCTGATCCGCAACGACGAGCGGGAAGGCTTCTCTCCGGCCCCGCCGAAGCAGCCGACCCCGACCTCGGGCCGCCGCCCCTCGGTGCCGACCACTAAGGAAAGCGGCGGAATGGACCCGGAGCCCCAGGGGACCTGATCTCCGGCATCCGATCCGCACCGCTGCTTCGTTCAGAGAAACCGGCGCTCCGCAAGGGGCGCCGGTTTTTCTTTGCCGGCCGCTTCCCCGGCGTTTTCCGAGGCATCTTCCGGCTGTACGTGCGTCCCGTACGTCTTGGCGGAACCGACCGGCGGGGCCATCGTGTTGAACAGGGTCGCCTCCACCGAAAGCGCCGCCGATGCTGTTCCTGCCCATCTACGACGACAACCCGACGCGGCGGACGCCGGTCGTCACCATGGCGCTGATCGCGCTGTGCGTGATGGTGTTCCTGTGGCAGCTCTCGCTGGGCGCGCGGGGCGGAAACCTCGCCGTCTATTCCTTCGGCCTCGTCCCGGCGGTGCTGTTCGGCTATGCGGACCTGCCGGAACCGTTGCGGGTCGTTCCGCCCTGGATGTCCATCATCACCTCGATGTTCATGCATGGTGGCTTCCTGCACCTCGCCGGCAACATGCTGTACCTCTGGATCTTCGGCAACAACGTCGAGGACAGCATGGGGCGGGGCCGCTTCGTGGTCTTCTACCTGCTGTGCGGAACGGCGGCGGCGCTCGCCCAGAGCTTCGCGGCCCCGACCTCCCAGGTGCCGATGGTGGGGGCGAGCGGGGCCATCGGCGGGGTGCTCGGCGCCTATCTGGTGCTGCACCCGCGGGCCAATGTCGGCGTCTTCTTCTGGTTCATCATCATCGTGCGCGTCATCAGCGTCCCGGCGGTGCTGGTTCTGGGCTTCTGGTTCGTCGGCCAGATCCTGAGCGGAGTCACCACCCCGACCTCCGACGACAGCGGCGGGGTGGCCTTCTGGGCGCATGTGGGCGGGTTCGTCATGGGGGCGGCGCTGATCCCCTTCTTCAAGCGCCCCGAGGTGCGGTTGCTGGAGCCGCCGCACAGCCGCGCCTTCGCGGTCGTGCCGCCCGGCACCCGGCTGCGCCGTGGCAGCGTGCCGGAAGCCGGTGACCGCCACCGTCCCTTTCGCTAAACGATAGAGAAAAACTATTGATGTGTTCGGATCGTTCGATTGGACCTTTCGCCGCTCGGCACGCATGCTGAGGCTGCACAAAAACGGCGGCGTTCGGGAGTTCCACGATGACCAAGACCTTCAGCTTTGCCTGCATCCACTTCACGGTGGCTTTCACGGTCGGCTATCTGATGACCGGCAGCATCGCGGTGGGTGGCGCGCTGGCGCTGGTGGAGCCGCTGTGCAACACGGTGGCCTATCACCTGCACGAGCGGGCCTGGGCGGCCCATGAGCGGCGCAAGGTGCTGGCGGCCGAGGCGGAGCCGGCGGAAGGGGCCGCCGTTCCTGCTTGAAAGGAGCGGTAAAACCCCTCTCCTGTGGAACAACAGGAGAGGGGCAGTCGGAGAGGCTCAACGCGACCGCAGGTAGGCCAGCACCGCTTCCGGAGCGGATTCGCCGTAGGGGTCGCCGCCCTCGCCGGCGTCGTTGATGCCCGGCTCCTCGAACAATTTCTCGATCACGCCGTCGGTCACCACCATGGCGTAGCGCCAGCTCCGCATGCCGAAACCGACATGGTCCTTGTTGATCAGCATGCCCATGCGCCGGGTGAAATGGCCGGAGCCGTCGGGGATCAGCTTGACGTTCTTCACGCCGAGATGCTTGCCCCACTGGAACATCACGAAGGCGTCGTTGACGCTGAGGCAATAAACCTCATCGACGCCCAGGTCGCGGAACTCGGGATAGAGCGCGTCGTAGGTCGGCACCTGCTGGTTGGAGCAGGTCGGGGTGAAGGCGCCCGGCAAGGAAAAGACGACGACGCGCTTGCCGGCGAACAGGTCGTCGCTGCTGACGTCCTGCCAGCGGAACGGGTTGGGGCCGCCGACGCTTTCGTCGCGCACGCGGGTCTTGAACACGACCGAGGGGACTTTGCGTCCTTCCATGAGGGTCTCCGGATCGAAGGGAAGCGGTTGGTGTGGGATGGCCTGAAGCTTAGCCCTTCAACGGATTGACGAAAACCGGCCGGAGCCGCCTGCGCGGTCTTGTCTCAGCCGGCTTCGTGGATCAGGGGAGAAGCGCCTCCGCGAAGGGGCGGAAGGCGCCCTCCGTCACCAGCCGTTTCGCCGCCGCGATGTCCGGTGCCATCGCACGGTCTTCCGTCCACACCGCCACGCGGGCGCGCAGCAGCCCCCGAGCGCGCTCCAGCGCGGGGGAGGAGGCCAGCGGCGCCCGCAGGTCGATCCCCTGGGCCGCGGCCAGAAGCTCCACCGCGACGATCCCCGCCAAATTGTCGGCCATGTCCGTCAGGCGGCGGGCGGCGTGGGTCGCCATGCTCACATGGTCCTCCTGGTTGGCCGAGGTGGGCAGGCTGTCCACGCTGGCCGGGTGGGCCATCTGCTTGTTCTCGCTGGCCAGCGCCGCCGCAGTGACCTGGGCGATCATGAAGCCGCTGTTCAGCCCGCCATCGGCCACCAGGAAGGGCGGCAGGCCCGACAGGTGGGTGTCCATCAGCAACGCGATCCGCCGTTCCGACAGCGCCCCCGTCTCGGCGATGGACAGGGCCAGCACGTCAGCGGCCATCGCCACCGGCTCGGCGTGGAAATTGCCGCCCGACAGGATGTCGCCGCTGTCCGGGAAGACCAGCGGGTTGTCGGAGACGGCGTTGGCCTCGCGCTCCAGCACGCCCGCGGCGAAGCGCAGATGGTCGAGCACCGCGCCCATCACCTGGGGCTGGCAGCGCAGGCTGTAGGGGTCCTGCACCGTCTCGTGCCCCTCCCGGTGGGAGTCGCGGATGCCGCTGCCCTGGAGGAGGGAGCGGTAGACGGCGGCCACGTCGCGCTGACCCGGCTGGCCGCGCAGCTCGTGGATGCGGGCGTCAAAGGGGCCGTCGCTGCCGAGGGCGGCATCGACGCTGAGGGCCCCGGCGACCAGGGCGGCGGCGAAGCCGTCCTCCGCGGCGACCAGCCCGGCCAGACCCAGCGCGGTGGACACCTGGGTGCCGTTCAGCAGGGCCAGGCCCTCCTTGGCTTCCAGCGTCAGCGGCGCCAGCCCGGCGCGGGCCAGCGCCTCGGCGGCGGGCAGCCGCTCGCCGTCCACGTCGGCCTCGCCCTCGCCGATCAGGACGCCGGTCAGGTGGGCCAGCGGCGCCAGATCGCCGGACGCCCCGACCGACCCCTTGGCCGGCACCACCGGCAGGACACCCCCGTTGTAAAGCGCCAGCAGCGCCTCGATCACCGCCATGCGCACGCCGGAATGGCCGCGCGCCAGCGCGTTGACCTTCAGCGCCAGGATCAGCCGGACGACGCCCGGCGGCAGGTCCGGTCCGGTGCCGGCGCTGTGCGACAGGACCAGCCGCCGCTGCAGCTCCCGCACCTGATCCGGAGGAATGCGCTTCTTCGCCAGCAGGCCGAAGCCGGTGTTGACGCCATAGACCGCGCGCTCCCCGCCCGCTGCCTCCGCCACCGTGCGGGCCGAGGCGTCAATGGCGGCGCGGCAGCCGGGCGTCAGGGCCAGGACCGGCGGGTCGCGCAGGATGCGGCGCAGGTCGGGCAGGGCGAGACGGCCGGGGTCGATGGTCAAGGTGTCGGTCATGCGGCGTTCCTTCAAGCGGGGCGGCGCGAAACGGGGTGAACAGGGCTGTCCTTCACATGAGGCGTCCTTGTCGTTTGCGCAAAGGGGGTGGTTTTCAGTGGCATTCCTGTGATGTCCCTCAATCTTCAGATTTCATTTACCAAAAACGCGCCAACTGACCTCGCCTGCATCCAGTGGGCACTGCCGCAAACGGTGACAATTGGAGGGCTGTAAATGCCTCGCCTGTTTTCTCGCGGGTCTGAAAAGACCAATAAAGACATGGCTCACGGGGGACGCTATTTCACCCGGGTACTCGTTGGTGCATTTGTCTTCAGCGCCACCATCAATCTTCTGATGTTGGCGATGCCGCTTTATTCACTTCAGGTCTTCAGCCGGGCCATTCCGTCCGGAAACATCGACACGCTGGTCATGCTGACGGTCATCGTCGTGATGGCCCTGACGCTGAGCGCCGCCATGGAAACGGTGCGGGCGCGCATCCTGGCCCGCGCGGGCAACGCGCTGGAGGTCACCTGGCGCCGCCGGCTGACCGCCGACGTGCTGGACGCCTCGGGCCGCGGCCGCCCGGACACCGCCCCGGTCAGCGACCTCATGGAGGTCAAGGGCGCGATGAGCCGCCCGTCGCTGCCGGCCCTGATGGATCTGCCCTGGGTGCCGCTGTACGTCATCGGCATCTACCTGATCCACCCGCTGCTCGCCGTGATCCTGGTCGCCGCGATGGTCATCATGACGGCGCTGGGTTATCTGAGCAACTGGGCGGTGCGCCACTTCGCCGAGGACAGCAAGGCCCCGGCCAGCCGTTCGCAGCGCCTGTTCGACTCCCTGCTGTCGCGGTCGGAAACGGTGCGCGGCCTGCGCATGGGGCCGAGCGCGCTGGATGCCGTGGCCCGCGACGCCATGACCACCTCCGCCCTGCAGGGCCGCTCGACCGAGCGCGCCGCCGCCATCGGCGCCTTCACCAAGTGGGTCCGCATGGTCATCCAGATCGCGGTGACCGGCGTCGGCGCCCTGCTGGTGATCGAGCAGCACCTGTCCTTCGGCGGCATGATCGCCACCTCCATGCTGGTCGGCCGCGCCCTCGCCCCGGTCGAGCAGACCGCCGGCGCCTGGGGCCAGATCCAGAAGTCCTACCAGGCCTTCCGCCGCCTGTTCCCGCTGCTCAAGCGCCTGTCGCTCGAGCCGGAGCGCCCGATGATCCCGGTGGAGCGCGAGCGCCTGACCGTCGAGAACCTCCTGTTCGTCTCCCCCCGCGACCAGAAGCCGATCCTGCGCAGCGTCACGCTGGCGGTCGAGCCGGGCCAGACGGTGTGCATCGCCGGCCCCAACCGCTCCGGCAAGTCGGTCCTGGCCCGTCTGCTGGCCGGCGTGGCGATGCCGTCGGCCGGCACCGTGCGGCTGGGCGGTCTGGCCGTCGCCTCGCTGAACCCGGAAACCCCGGAGCAGGGCATCGGCTACATGGCGCAGGGCGCCGATCTGCTGCCCGGCACCATCGCCGAGAACATCGCCCGCTTCACCGAGACGACGCGGGAGAAGGTCGAGGACGCCGCCAAGCGCGCCGGCATCCATTCCTGGATCGAGAGCCTGCCCGGCGGCTATGACACCGAAGTGACCGACCCGCTGTTCCCGATCACCGGCGCCTCGGCCCGCCTGATCGCCCTGGCCCGCGCCGGCTACGGCCGCCCGTCGCTGATGGTTCTCGACGAGCCGTCGGCCGGCATGGACGAGATCGGCCATAAGGCGGTGCGCGAGTTCATCGTCGAGGCCAAGAACCGCGGCGTCACCACCATCGTGCTGACCCACTCCCCGGCCTTCGTCGACATCTCCGACAAGACCTTCGTTCTGAAGAACGGCATGGCGGTCGAACTGCCGCAACGCCAGCAGGAGCAGCAGGGTCCGAACTGGAGCCGCCTGCGCAACATCGGCCCGGCGCCGGTGCAGAGCGCCGCCGGCTGACGCCGGAATGTCCAGACCAGCACCCAGCACTTCCGGCGATCAAGGACCGATTGTTATGACCGACACCACCATGAACACCTACAAGACGAAGACCATGACGTCGATCGGCGCGCTGCGCGCGCTGGTTCCCGACACCCGGGTCAGCGGGCTTCTGGCCGGCGGCTTCATGGTGCTGGCGGTGGGCTTCGGCGGGATGACCGCCTGGGCCGCGCTCGCCCCGCTTCACAGCGCCGTCATGGCCTCCGGCGCTCTGGCCCCGGAGACCGGCCGCAAGATCGTGAAGCACACCGAGACCGCCCAGATCGAGGAGATCCTCGTCAAGGAAGGCGACACGGTGAAGGCCGGTCAGGTCCTGATGCGGCTGGACAGCACGGAGGCGGCGACCCGGCTCCAGGTGCTCAGCACCTCCTGGCTGGAGACCCAGGCGCTGGAAGCGCGGCTGACCGCCGAGCTGTTCGAGCAGCCCACCATCGAGTGGCCGGAGGAGCTGCTGCGCCGCCGCGGCACCGACCGCACGGTCGAGAAGCTGATGGGCAACCAGGAGACGCTGTTCCAGGTCCGCCGCAACCAGCTCGACACCGAGGCCAAGCTGACCAAGGAGCGCGTCGCCACGCTGCGCGAGGAGGGCAAGAGCCTTCAGGAGCAGCGCAAGTTCCTGGCCCGCGAGATCCAGCTCATCGAGGACGATCTGCGCATCACCCAGGGCCTGCTGTCCCGCGGCAACGCCACCCGCACCAAGCTGGTCGAGCAGCAGAAGGAGGAGGCGCAGCTCAAGGGCCGCGACCGCGAGCTTGAGGCCCGCATCGCCCAGGCCAACCAGGCCGCCGTGGACGCCGAGGGCGAGCTTCTGCGCCGGCGCAACGACTTCCGCGAGAAGGTCCTGGTCGATCTGGAGAAGTCCCGCGGCGACGTCATCCGCCTCGCCGAGCAGATCCGCGACGCCGCCAACCGGCTGGAGACCCGCGCGATCAAGGCTCCGGACGCCGGAACCGTCGTGATGCACAGCCATTGGGCCGCCGGCGGCACGATCACCGCCAACGAGCCGATCCTGGACATCATCCCGGACGGCCGCGCCCTGCTGGCCGAGGTGAAGGTCCAGCCGAAGGACATCAAGTCGCTGACCGTCGATCTGCCGGTGAAGGTGCAGCTGACCGCCTATGACAGCCGCGTCGTCGGCTCGCTGGACGGCACGGTGACCTACGTCTCGGCCGACCGCGTGATGGACCCGATCACCCGGCAGGAATCCTACATCGCGCGGATCAAGCTGAAGGACAGCGACTCCCATCAGGTCCACAACCTGACCATCAAGCCGGGCATGCCGGTGGAGGCGCGCATCCTGCTGTCCGCCCGCACCCCGCTCGACTATCTGGTGCAGCCGCTGTCGCACTCCTACGTCAAGGCGTTCATCCAGGAGTAACGGCCGGGCCGGAGGGCGTCACGCTCCGCGATGGTTCGGAAAAGGAAAGGGCGGCTTCCCACAGGGGAGGCCGCCCTTCCTTGTTTGGCGAAGCGGGACGGTGTCAGCCGCGCGGGCCGTGCAGGCGCCGCGCCGCGAGGTCCAGCGCGAGCTTCAATTGGGCCAGAGAATAGGGTTTGTTGACGACGCCCAGCGGGTAGGTCTCGGTGATGCGGGCCATGATCGCGTGGTTGGCGTAGCCGGACAGGAAGATCGAGCGGATGCCGTAGTTGGCGCGCAGGCGCCGCGCCGCCTCGATCCCGTCGCCGCCGGCCAGACGGACGTCCATCAGCGCGACGTCGGGGCGCTCGCGGCCGGCGATGGCCACCGCCTCCTCCTCGGTGCGGGCGGTGCCGCAGACGATGTGGCCGAGGTCCATGGCGGCCATGCCCACCGCCTCGGCGGCGAGGGTCTCGTCCTCCACGATCAGCAACCGCAGCGGACGGACCGCCGCCTGGGTGCCGCGCCGGGATGTCTCGGTCCGGTCGGTCTGGGCGGCCGGGCCGCAGCGGTGCCGCCATTCCAGGCTGGACGCCGGTCGTGCCAGCATATCCACATCGTCCCGTGTCATGACCATCACCCCTATGCGTCGCCGCAGGTGTTATTGGTAAAGATTCATTTACCAAATAAAGTGGTAGCCTCACCCATTTTGGAGTTCAAGGAAAATCGGTGTGACGTGGGTGCGTTCGGACGAGGTGCGACCTTCCCGCAACAGCGGAGCGACGGTGCCAGGGCGCCAGCGGCGTGGCGACAGCGGAAGGTCAGCGTTTGGGCCGGCTCAGCCAGTCCACGTTGCCGCTGCGGGGAGCGCTGCCGTTGACGCCGGGCCCGCTCTTGCGCCCGGACAGGGGAGAGAGCCAGGAGGGAGCCGGCGGCGCGTCGGGCGTGGGCTCCGGTGCTGCGGGGCGCTGTGGCGCCGGGGCTGGGGCGCGCGGCACGAAGGGCGAGAAAACGGGCGCCGGCGGTGGCGGCGGGGGTGGCTCCTCGCGCGCCGGTTCGGAGGCGAAGGGCGGGGCCGGCTCGTCGGACGGCGGCGGCGCGTAGGTTCGGGGGGCGGTCTGGGGCGCGGCCGGCGACGCGGTCTGCGGGGAGGGCGGCGGTGCAGCCGGCGTCCCGGTGGAGGGCTGGGGGCGCGGATCGGCGACGGTCCGCGTGGGGCGGTCGTCATCGTCCACCGGGCCGGTCTGGGTGTTGATCCGCCGGGCCTCGTCGCGGATGGTCAGCAGGGTGGAGACAGCGAACTGGAGCAGCGGCGCCATCGTCTCGGAGTTCGCCAACTCCTCCGCCGTCAGGGCGGCGAAGCGCTGGCGCACCTGCTCCACCGCGTCCTCGATGCTGTCGCGCAGGGCGCCGGTGTCCTGGAGGACCCGTTCCAGATCCTCCCGGAGGGCCGATATCTCGCAGGCCTGACGCAGCTCGTGGAAGCCGATGGGCGTCCCCGGCGTCCGCCCGGAGTCGGCGGTCCGCTGATCCTGCGATCGGAAATCATAGGGCATCTTCGCCAAACGCCGGGCCCTATCCTGCAATCCAGGCGGAGACCAAGGAAGGTTGCCGCGTCACAGGTTTAATGCGGTTGAACATGGTTGGAAACCGTTTGCGCACCCCAATCGCTTGTACTATTTTTTCCGCACCGGGGGGAACGGAATCCTGCGGTATCACAAATCCTACCCACCCCTCCCCAGAACCACGCATGCCGGGTACTCACGGTGTCGATTGATCGCGCGGAACTGGAACGGCTTCTTGCCGATCGTCCGACTGCAAACCGCTCGGCCATGCAGGCTGTCCGCGAAAGCTACGCCGACATCGGCCTGATGCGCGAGCGTGGCCTGTCCTGGGCGGACATCTCGGATGTGCTGGCGAAGCTGGGTGTCACCGCCCGCGACAACCAGCCGATTTCGCCCGTCACCCTGCGCTCCGCCTTCTTCCTCGTGGGGAACGAGGAACGCGACGGTGGCGCGGACGGGGCGGTGGCGGGCGAGACGACCCCGCGTGAAACGCTGGACGCGGTGCACCGCGCCGCTCTCGCCGCGGGCCGGCCGGACGACGCCGAGGATGCGTCGGAAACTCCGGCGTTGGCCGAACCGGAAGCGGCTGCACTAGAAGCAACGGAACCCGAAGCCGTCGAACCCGACGCTGTCGAACCCGACATGGCGGACGGAGCGGCCGATGGCCCGCCGGACGCCGACGTGCCGGAACCCCCGCCTGTTTCCGAACCGGAGCCGATGCCCGTTTCCGAACCGCCGTCCGCCGGTGCGCCGGAGGAGCCGACTCCGGCCCCGGCTCCGGAGGTCTCTCCCATGCAGGCTCCGATTCTCAAAGCTCCGGACCTCAACGTTTCAACACCTCAAAATTCGACATCGAACAGACTCTGGAAAGGCGACCGCATGCTGGGCACCATCTTCGTTCTCAACGACCGCGGTGGCGTCGGCAAGACGCTGCTGTCCCATCACCTGATGGCGACCGCCATGCTCGAAGGCCTTCAACTCAAGGTCGTCGAGTATGAAGTCAACGAGCGCCTGAACCGTCTGTTCGGTCCGGAGGTGGTGGAGCACCGCCGCATCACCCAGGACTTCATGAACATGATGGGCTCGGGCGACGGCTTCTACGAGTTCTGGGACCAGATCGGTCCGGAACTGCAGCGCGGCGGCCGCCTCTACGACTTCGGTGGCAACATCTCCCAGTGGTTCTTCAACTGGGCCGAGGTGTCGGGCTTCGACTACTATGTCGGCGAGGGCGAGCGGCTGACCTTCATGGTGCCGGTCACCGTCGATCTGGCCTCGCTGTCCACCGGCATGAACACGCTGGAGCGCATCGCCACCATCGCCCCGAAGGCCAAGCGCGTCCTGGTCGAGAACGGCTTCTCCGGACCGTTCTCGCAGCTCGACGACAGCCAGTACGCCCGCCGCAAGGCGGAGATGGTGGAGCGCGAGGGCGTGGAGGTCATCTCCATGGCCCCCTGCACGGCTCCGGCCTGGGCGCGCCTGACCGGCCACCGCATCGACGAGGTGGCGCAGATGACCCGCGAGGATCTGGTGAAGCTGGGCATGACCCCGCCGGTCGCCTCCCGCTCGCTGATCATCATCCACGAGTGGCTGCGCACGATGCGGCAGGCGCTGTCGCCCTACCTGCGCGACGCCTTCAACCAGTCCGCCGCCCCGGCCGCCACCAAGACCGGCGCCCGTCAGGGCGCGCTCTGACAGGACCGCGCATCTCCAGCATGCGGAAACGGGGGCCTTCGCGGCCCCCGTTTCTTTTTGCCGTCCGGCTGGTTCAGGCGAAGGCCTCGACCAGGGCCGCGAACTCCTGCGGGCGTTCGGCGTGCAGCCAGTGGCCGGCGCCCTCGATCATCTCGATGGTGGCCTTGGGGAAGTGGCGGCGGATGGCGGCGTGGTTCTCCGGCACGATGTAGTCGGACCGGGTGCCGCCGATGAACAGGGTGGGGCCGTCGTACCGGGCGTTGCCCAGATCCGGGAAGCCGATCAGATCGGCCATGCGGGCGCCGATGGCGTCGAGGTTGATCCGCCAGTGAAACGACCCCTGCTCGAGAACGAGATTCTGCAGCAGGAAGGAGCGCAGGGGGGCTTCCGGCACCGCGTCCACAAGCTGCGCCTCGACCTCCGAGCGGCGGGTGCAGCCGTCCAGCCTGGCCTGCTTCATGGCCGCCACGAAGGGGGCGTGGGTGTGGGTGTAGGCGACCGGCGCGATGTCCGCCACCGCCAGCCGCTCAACCCGGTCGGGATGGGTCAGCGCCAGAGCCATCGCCACCTTGCCGCCCATGGAGTGGCCGACCACCGACGCCCGCGCGAAGCCGCGGTCGTCGAGGAAGCGCAGCACGTCCGCGGCCATCGCCGGGTAGGTCATCTCGTCCGACCAGGGGGCGCCGCCGTGGTTGCGCAGGTCCAGCGCGTAGACCCGGTGCCGCTCCGCGAAGCGCTTCGCCAGGGTCTGCCAGTTGCGCGCGGACCCGAACAGGCCGTGCAGGACCAGCAGGGGGGTGCCGCCGTTCGCTTCGCCGGCTTCCAGATAGGTGAGGGGAAGACCCTGGGCCATGGACGTTCCGCTTGTCTGAAGGTGGGGGATGGGACAATGGGTGGGCGGCGATCCTAGCAGACCGTTTCCGCCCGCCGCCTTCAAATTCCACACGGGCTGGCATGCCGAAAGGCGTGACGCGGGCGGGGAAAACGCTAGGATGGCGCCGCCCATCAGAGGACCCGTACCACCGTGCTCCGCAACATCCTGTCCGTCGGCGGGCTGACGCTGGTCAGCCGCGTCCTTGGCTTCCTGCGCGACGTCCTGACCGCCGCGCTGCTCGGCGCCGGGCCGGTGGCCGACGCCTTCTTCGTGGCGTTCCGGCTGCCCAACCATTTCCGCGCCCTGTTCGCCGAGGGGGCCTTCAACTCGGCCTTCGTGCCGCTGTTCTCCGCCAAGCTGGTACAGGACGGGCAGGCCGCCGCCAAGCGCTTCGCCGAGGAGGTGATGAGCCTGCTGCTGGCGGTGCAGCTTCTGTTCCTGGCCGGCATCCTGGCGATCATGCCGCAATTCATGACCGTCTTCGCGCCGGGCTTCTCCGACGAGCCGGAGAAGTTCCGGCTGGCCGTGCTGTTCACCAGCATCACCTTCCCGTACCTGCTGTTCATCTCGCTGGAATCGCTGCTCGCCGGCGTGCTCAACAGCATGGGCCGGTTCGGGGCGGCGGCGGCGGCGCCGATCCTGCTCAACCTCTGCCTGATCGCGGCGATGGTGCTGGCCGCGCCGCTGATGCCGACGGTGGGCCACGCCCTGTCCTGGGGCGTCTTTGCAGCCGGGCTGGCGCAGTTCCTCTATCTCTATTGGGAAGCCAGCCGCGCCGGGATGGGGCTGCGTCTGGCCCTGCCGCGTTTCACGCCCGATGTGAAGCGGTTCCTGACCGTGCTGGGGCCGGCAGCGCTGGGGTCCGGCCTGACGCAGATCAACCTGTTCGTCGACACGCTGATCGCCTCGCTGCTGCCGACCGGGGCGGTGTCCTACCTCTACTATGCGGACCGGCTGAACCAGCTGCCGCTGGGCGTCATCGGGATCGCGGTCGGCACCGTTCTGCTTCCGGAAATGGCCCGGCGCATCAAGGGCGGCGACGAGCCGGGCGCGGTGGAGAGCCAGAACCGGGCGGTGGAGCTGTCGCTGGTGCTGACCCTGCCGGCGGCGGCGGCCTTCCTGGTCGCCGGCCTGCCCATCGTGTCGGTGCTGTTCCAGCACGGCGCCTTCGGCCCGACCGACGCGGCGCAGTCCGCCGCGACCCTGCAGGCCTACGCGCTGGGCCTGCCGGCCTTCGTGGTGATCCGCAGCCTCGTCAACGGCTTCTACGCCCGGCACGACACGGCGACCCCGGTGCGGGTGGCGCTGGCCGCGACGGCGGTCAACGTGGCGCTGAAGCTGGCCCTGATGGGGCCGCTGGCCCAGGTCGGGCTGGCGGTGGCGACCTCCGTCGCCGCCTGGGTCAACGCCGGCCTGCTGGCGTGGTTGCTGACCCGGCGCGGGCTGTTCAAGGCCGACGCCCGGCTGCTGCGCAACCTGCCGCGCATGGCCATCGCGGCGCTCGCCATGGGCGGCACGCTGTGGCTGGTGCAGACCCAGCTCTCGCCCTGGCTGACCGCCCATGGGCTGTTCGAGCGGCTGGGTGGGCTGGTGCTGCTGGGCCTTGCCGGCCTGTTGGTCTACGCGGTGCTGGCGGTCGCGCTGGGCCTGCTGCGCCGGTCGGACCTCGGGCGGTTCCGCCGGCGCCGCAAGAGCGGCTAACGCCTAAGCCGCCGGCCCGTTCTTGACGGGACGGGCCGGGTCGGCGGTCCATTCCGACATCGACCCGTCGTAGAGGCGGACCCCGTCGATCCCCGCCACCTCGCTCAGCGCGAACCAGGACACCGAGGCGAGGTGGCCGGTGTTGCAGAAGGTGATCGTCGCGTCTCCCGTCCCGGCCTGATCCGCCAGCGCCTTCACCGCGTCGGCGGTGAGGAAGCGCTTCTCGGCGGCGGAGTAGAGGGCGCCGTTCTCGATCAGCACCGCCCCCGGCAGCGTGCCCGGAACGCGGGCCTGCGGGCTCTTGGCCTTGCCCTCGAACTGCTCGGCGGAGCGGGAGTCCAGAAGCGGAACGGAGCCGCCGGCCACCGCCGCCGCGACCACGGGCAGGGGCGCGCGCAGGTCCTCGCGGGGCGCCGCGGTGAAGGTGGTGGCGGGGCGGGTGGCGGCGGCCGTGGCGACGGGCTGGCCGGCCTCGCTCCAGGCGGCGAAGCCGCCGTCCAGCACCGACACGCGGTCATGGCCCAGCGTCTTGAGGGTCCAGTAGACGCGCGTCGCGTTCCCCATGTCGGCGGCGCTCAGGCCGCTGGCGACCAGGACGACGTGGTCCCCGTTGCCGATGCCCAGCCCGCCGATCAACCTTTCCAGAACGTCCGCGTCGGGCAGCAGGCCCGGGACGCCGTCCACCGTCGCCCGCCAGCCGGCCTTGGCGTAGTCGGAATGGATCGAGCCGGGGATGAAGCCACCCGAGGGCGGCGTGCGCACATCGAGGATCACGAGGTCCGGGCGGGTGAGGGCGCCCTTCAACCAGGCGCTGTCGACCAGCGGGCGGTGGGAATCGGTGGTCATGGCTCTGCCTTCGCGGCTGGTTTCACGTCGGGGTTTCACGTCGGGCGGGCAGGGTATCAACACAAGGCGGCGCAGGAAAACCAAATCTGCGCTGTTGATTCCCATCCTTGTCGCAGGCCCTCGCGACGGTCGCCGTTGCCCCGGCGCGCCCGGTGCGGTAACTCTAGTCGGTTGACGGGTCCGGTGACCCGGGGTGAAGGAGTGCGGCATGGCCAACATCGACGATCTGCTGGGCGCCGGCTCGTCCGACGACATGAGCAGCGACGCCTTCGCCATCGGCGACGCGCCGGTCGAGATCAAGGTGGTCATCGGCACCGCCATGCTGCGTGTCCGCGACCTGCTGAAGCTGGGCCGCGGCGCCGTCGTGGAGCTGGACCGGCACCTGAAGGACCCGACCGACGTCTATGTGGAGGGTGTGCTCGTCGCCCGCGGCGAGGTGGTCATCGTGGACGACAAGATCGGCGTCACCCTGACCGACTTCGTGAAATCCAGCCGCGAGTGGAAGCGCTAAGGTTCTGGCGCTTCGATGCGCTTGCGCAATGACATGTTCCGGAAGCGAAACGACTTGTTGCGCTCCCGGAACAATCATGATGCGGCTTCGCAACGATCCTTAAATCGTCACTCGGCCGGCTCGGGGACCACGATGTCCAGCGGCGTGCCGGTGGCGTGGGCGTAGAGCATCAGGTCGTTCAGCAGTTCGGCCTCCTGCTCGCCGGCGTCCTTGCGGCGGATGGCGACCAGCTTGTCGAGCGCCTTGATGTTGAAGCCGGCGGATTTGACCTCGCTGCGCAAATCCTTCAGGTCGGCCTTCAGGCCGTCGATCTCGTCCATCAACCGCTCCATGCGGTCGGCGAACTGCTTCAGCTGGTCGGCGGCGGTGGTGTTGAAACCGGTCGTCACGACGGAACCATCTCCTTCAGGAACGGGAACCCCGCCGCCTTCGGCACCCTGCCGGGCCGCGGGGGGAGGCGCTGTTAGCACAGCTCGCGGCGCTTTGTCCGGGGACAACGCGCTGGCTTGACGCGGCGTGGCCGGCAGTGCTTTCGTGGCTGCGGCCGTCCCTGCGGCGCTGGAGAGCGAACACGATGTCCGACCTGCCGCCGCTTGGCACCCCGCGCCTCTTCTCGAATCCGCGCGCCGACACGGACCAGCCCTACGGGCCCGCCGAACGGGCGATCCTGAGCCGCGCCGCCTTCCAGGACGCGATGACCGAGATCGGCGCCTGGCCGGGCTACGCCCCGACCCCGCTGCGCTCGCTGGGCGGGCTGGCCCGCGCCGCCGGCATCGACCGCGTCTGGTACAAGGACGAGAGCAGCCGCTTCAACCTGCACAGCTTCAAGGCGCTGGGCGGCGCCTACGCCGTGCTGCGCCTGCTGGTGCGCGAGGTGCAGGCCCGCGTGCCCGGCGTGCCGGTGACCGCGCTGGATCTGGTGGTCGGGCGCTACGCCAAGGTGACCCGCGGCATCACCGTGACCACGGCGACCGACGGCAACCACGGCCGCTCCGTCGCCTGGGGGGCGCAGGTGTTCGGCTGCGGCTGCGTCATCTACATTCCCGGCAACTGCTCCCAGGGGCGGCAGCAGGCGATCGAATCCTTCGACGCCCGCGTCGTCCGCGTCGCCGGCAACTACGACGACGCGGTGCGGCAGGCCGCGGCGGACGCGCGGGAGCATGGCCGGCACGTCGTCTCCGACACCTCCTACACCGGCTACATGGACATCCCCCGCGACGTGATGCAGGGCTACACCGTGATGGTGGAGGAGGCGATCGGCCAGCTTCCGGCCAGCGAGCGCCCGACCCATGTCTTCGTGCAGGGCGGGGTGGGGGCCTTGCCGGCCGCCGTCTGCGGCCATCTGTGGGAAAGCTGGGGCCGCCAGCGCCCGCGCTTCGTGGTGGTGGAACCGCACGCCGCCGACTGCCTGTACCAGAGCGCCGTCAACGGCCGTCCGACGCCGTCCAAGGGTGACCTGGAGACGCTGATGGCCGGGCTGGCCTGCGGCGAGGTGTCCCTGCTGGCCTGGGCCATTCTTGAGCGCGGGGCCGACGATTTCCTGACCATCCCCGACGGCGCAGCGGTGGCGACGATGCGCCTGCTGGCCGAGGGGCGTCACGGTGGGCGGCCCATCGTGGGCGGGGAGTCCGGCGTGGCCGGTCTGGCCGGCCTGCTCTGCGCCGCGGCGGACCCGGCGACCCGTGCCAGCCTGGGCCTCGCCCCGGACGCCCGCGTTCTGGTCTTCGGATCGGAGGGGGCGACCGACCCCGAGGTCTATGAGGCCCTGGTGGGCCGCAATCCGGACGCGGTGCTGGTGGGCGCCTGACCCGGGCTTGGCCCCGCGGGCCCTGCCATGCGCGTTCCCCTGTTCTGGTCCCTTGCGCAAGCCCGGCGGGGCGGTCCACCATGGCGCCCCATGAAAATCGGACCCCGCAGACTGGACATCAGGGAATGGACCGCAGAGACGTCAACCCGCTCGTCGCCGCCACCGAGGCCCCGCCCATCGCCGAGGCGTGGCGCTGGGTGGAAGGCCGCAGCTTTCCGGCGGACAAGCCGCTGATCGACCTCTGTCAGGCGGTGCCCGGCTATCCGCCCGCCGACGCGCTGACCGCCCATCTGGCGGAGCAGGTGCGGGCGCCGGACACCGCGCGCTACACCGCCATCGACGGCATCCCGCCGCTGACCGCCGCGCTGGCCCGGCGCACCGGGTCGCTCTACGGCGCGGAGGTCGCGGCCGGCGAGGTGCTGATCACCGCCGGCTGCAACCAAGCCTTCGCGGTGGCGGTGATGGGGCTGGCGCGGGCGGGCGACAACGTGATCCTGCCCGCCCCCTGGTACTTCAACCACAAGATGACGCTGGACATGCTGGGCATCGAGGCCCGGCCGCTGGCGCTGCGCGAGGAGAACGGGCTGATCCCCGATCCGGCGGAGGCCGAGCGCCTGATCGACGCCGGCACCCGCGCGCTGGTGCTGATCTCCCCCAACAACCCGACCGGCGCCATCGCCGCGCCCGAGGCCATCGCCGCCCTCTATGAGCTGTGCGAGCGGCGCGGCGTCAAATTGCTGCTCGACGAGACCTACCGCGACTTTCCGGACTGGGAGGGGCGGGCGCCGCATGGGCTGTTCCAGCGGCCCGGCTGGCGGCGCACCCTGGTCCAGCTCTACAGCTTCTCCAAGGTCTACAGCCTCGCCGGCTACCGGGTCGGCGCGGTGATCGCCGACGCCGGCCTGCTGTCCCAGGCGCGCAAGGTGATGGATTGCCTCGCCATCTGCGCCCCGCATGTCGGGCAGAAGGCGGCGCTGTTCGGGCTGGAGAATCTCGACGGCTGGGTGGCGGAGAAGCGTGGCGACATCCTGGCCCGCGTCCACGCCTTCCAATCGGCGATGGAGGCCAGCGGCACCGCATACCGCATCGCCAGCATCGGGGCCTATTTCGCCTATGTCCGGCATCCCTTCGCCGGCAAGCGCGCCCACGAGGTCGCCGAGGGGCTGGCCCGCGATCACAACATCCTGTGCCTGCCCGGTTCCATGTTCGGTCCCGGCCAGGACGATTACCTGCGCTTCGCCTTTGCCAACGTGGACGCGGCGGTCATGCCGGAGATCGCGCGGCGCCTCGTTGAAAGCGAAGTGTAACGAACGTCAGCGGATCAGGTGGGTGACGATGTTGGCGCCCACCGCCGCCAGATGGTCGGCGTTGTCGCGGTAGTCGAGGCTGCCGGAGAAACCGCCGGCGGCCCGCACCCGCTCGATCCAGGCGGGGGCGGCGCCAAGCGCGACCAGACGCTTCACCATCTGGTCGGTGGAGCGCAGCGTCATGCGGCCGTTCTCGGCCAGACGCGGGGCGTGCACCATGAACTCCGCGGTCGGCGCGGCGTAGCGCGGGTAGCCGGCCAGATAGAGGCCGACGCACATGCTCTCGCAGGACTGCCCGCCGGCCACGCGGGTGGCGACGGCACGCCCCGCCTGCCGTTCCGCCAGCATCAGGTCGATCATGCGGTAGCCCGCGGTCGTGAAGCCGCCGGGGCTCGACAGTTCGACCACCACCGGCTGGCCGGCCGGCACGCTGCGCAGCGCGTCGGAGAAGCGCTGCTCCACGGCCGGGGTGATGATGCCGTCGAGCCGCAGCGTCGTGGAGTCCGTCTGATCGACCCGGATCAGCGTGGCGTCGGGGAAGTCGGAGGCGGCGGGCGTCGGCGCCGGGTTCGGACGGTTCACCGACAGGCTGTCGGCGGTCGCGGCCCCCGACGAGCCGACGGCCAGCAGCAGCCCCAGAACCATCATGCGTGCAGTCGCGCGAACCGGCATTGAAACCTCCTTGCTCTGGGAAGGAGGGTGCCGGGAAATGCTTGCGTGATGGTTAACGACAAGCCTGCCCAAAGGTGCAACGTCCCTCGCCGCAGGCTGTTTATGGAGGAAGGCGATCGTTCGGGCTGTGAATGGCGAAACAATTTTGCGCATTTTGCGCTGCGGCCTTGCTGATTCTGTGGGGCTTCCAGGGCTTATCGGCGGAATTGGTTAATAATGTGGCGCCGCAGCGCTTGTCGCGCGGCTGCGGAGCGCCGCCCCCGGCGACGGCGCCCGACCATGTAACTTTGGACGGGGCGGCGCGCGGCCTGATCGTGGCCGTGCCGGAGGGCTACGGCCCCGACCGTCCGCACAGCCTCGTCGTCGCCTTCCACGGGCGGACCAACAGCAACGCCGAGGTGCGGCGCTACTTCGGCCTGGAGGGACAGGCGGCGGAGCCGACGATCGTCGTCTATCCCGCCAGCCTGAAGGATTCCCGCGGCTTGAACGTCTGGTCCGACCCCGGCGACCCGCCGGACCGGCTGCGCGATTTCCGGCTGTTCGACGCCGTTCTGGAAAGCGTGGCGGCGTCCTATTGCCTGGACCTGGGCCGGGTGTTCGTTGTCGGCCATTCGCTGGGCGGGTCTTTCGCCAACAGCCTCGCCTGCGCGCGGGGCGGGGTGATCCGCGGCCTGGCCAGCGTC
Source organism: Azospirillum formosense (assembly GCF_040500525.1). Classification (NCBI taxonomy): domain Bacteria; kingdom Pseudomonadati; phylum Pseudomonadota; class Alphaproteobacteria; order Rhodospirillales; family Azospirillaceae; genus Azospirillum; species Azospirillum formosense. The sequence goes on from NZ_CP159402.1 coordinate 1,024,745, forward strand.
GGCGGCGGGTCCGCGCGGCCCAAGGATTGCGGAGGGCCGGTCGCCGCCATGGTCCTGCACAACCCGCGCGATGAGCAGGTGCCGCTGTCCGAAGCCCTGCGCCTGCGCCGCTCCCTGCTGGCCCAGGACGGACTGCCGACGGGCAGCGAGCCGGACGAGCCGCACCGCTTCAACTGCCGGCGCTACGGCACCGAGGGCGAGGAAAACCCGGTGCTGTGGTGCCCGCTGGCCGACGACCGCACCCGCAACGGGCGCTTCTACCCGCATCAATGGCCGCAAGGGGTGGGGGCGGCGATCATGGCCTTCTTCGCGCGGCTGGACTGATGCTCGCCGTCCGCGACAACGATTGTTGGCGGCACCCATTGCCGAGGCCGCCTCATTCCGCCAAGATGCCGTGAAAACGACCATCAGGGATGGAACGCATTGATGTCAGACAGCGCCGCCGTGGCGGCCGCCCTGCGGACGGAGGGGGCGGACAAGGCCGCGCTCCGCCTGGACGGCGTGACCTGCACCTTTCCATCGCCCGACGGGCGCGGGCAGACCTACACGGCGGTCCAGGGTGTGACCCTGTCGGTCGCCGCGGGGGAATTCGTGTCCATCGTCGGGCCCACCGGCAGCGGCAAATCGACGATCCTGAACGTGGCGGCGGGACTTCTCGCCCCCAGCGCGGGGCGCGCCCTGACCTTCGGGGAGCCGGTCGACGGCATCAATCCGCACGCCGGCTACATGTTCCAGGCCGACGCGCTGATGCCCTGGAAATCCGCGCTGGAGAATGTGGCCGCCGGGCTGGAGTTCCGCGGCGTGCCGCGGCGCGAAGCGGAGGAGCGGGCGCGCCCCTGGCTGGCCCGCGTCGGGCTGGACCGCTTCGGCGACCGCTATCCCCACCAGCTCTCCGGCGGCATGCGCAAGCGGGTCGCGCTGGCCCAGACGCTGATCGTCGATCCGAAGATCGTGCTGATGGACGAGCCCTTCTCGGCGCTCGACATCCAGACGCGGCAGTTGATGGAGAACGAACTGCTCGACCTGTGGTCGGCGGACCGCAAGTCGGTGGTCTTCATCACCCACGACCTGGAGGAGGCGATCTCCATGTCCGACCGGGTGCTGGTGCTGTCCGCCGGCCCCGGCGCCCGCCTGATCGGCGAGTACCGGGTGGACCTGGAGCGCCCGCGTGACGTGGCGGAGATCCGCATGACGCCGCGCTTCCTTGACCTGCACCGGGAGATCTGGGGGCAGCTGCGCGAGGAAGTGCTGAAGGGCTACGCCCAAACCAAACTGAAATGACGTCCAAGCCGACGTGAGGACCCCATGGCCGTGGCCCGTGTGAAACGCCTGCCGAGCCGCCCGGTGATCCTGCTGCTGCAGGTGGCCGTGCTGATCGGTTTCTTCCTGATCTGGCACGTCCTGACCGCGACGAAGATCCTGAGCCCCTTCTTCTTCGGCACGCCGCTGGCGGTGCTGGAACGCACCTGGAGCGACTTCGCCTCCGGCGTGATCTGGTACCATCTGGGAATCACGCTTCTTGAGACCGCGCTGGCCTTCGTCATCGGCACGGTGGCTGGAATCGCCTTTGGTTTCTGGTTCGCCCGCGCGCCCTTGGTCTCCATCGTGTTCGACCCCTACATCAAGGCGGTCAACGCGCTGCCCCGCGTGGTGCTGGCGCCGATCTTCGCGCTGTGGCTGGGTCTCGGCATCTGGTCGAAGGTGGCGCTCGGGGTGACGCTGGTCTTCTTCATCGTCTTCTTCAACGTCTACCAGGGCGTGAAGGAGGTCAGCCCGGTCGTGCTCGCCAACGCGAAGATGCTGGGGGCGAGCAACCGGCACCTGTTCCGGCACGTCTATCTGCCGTCCGCCCTGTCCTGGGTCTTCTCCAGCCTGCACACCGCGGTCGGCTTCGCCATGGTCGGCGCGGTGGTGGGCGAGTATCTCGGCTCCGCCGCCGGCCTCGGCTACCGCATCCATCAGGCGGAGGGGGTGTTCGACACCGTCGGCGTCTTCTCCGGCATGCTGGTGCTGACGATCTTCGTCGTGGTGATCGACGCCGTGGTGACCGTCATCGAGAAACGCCTTCTGCACTGGCGCCCGCAGGAGGCGCAGACGACCAACGCGCAGGGATGACCGCGCCATAGCAAAGAAATTCGGGAGGGAAGCCATGCGTATGAAAAGCGTGATCGCCGCCGCGGCGGTGGTCCTGGCCTTCGGGATCGGCGGGGCGAACGCCCAGCAGGTCGAGAAGAAGGACCTGAAGCTGGCGGTCGGCGGCAAGCCGCTGCTCTACTACCTGCCGCTGACGGTGGCGGAGCGGCTCGGCTACTTCAAGGAGGCCGGGCTGAACGTCGAGATCAACGACTTCGGCGGCGGCGCCAAGAGCCTCCAGGCGCTGGTCGGCGGCTCGGCGGACATCGTCACGGGCGCGTTCGACCACACGGTGCAGATGCAGGCCAAGGGCCAGCCGATCACCGCGGTCGCCTTGCTGGGCCGCTATCCGGGAATCGTTCTGGCCGCGGTCAACAAGGCCGGTTCGATCAAGTCGGTCAAGGAGTTGAAGGGCAAGAAGATCGGCGTGACCGCTCCCGGCTCCTCCACCAACTTCATGGTCAACTATCTGCTGACCCAGAACGGCATGACCCCGGAGGACGTGTCCTTCATCGGCGTCGGCGGCGGCCCCAGCGCGGTGGCCGCGGTGAAGCGCGGCGAGATCGACGCCATCGCCAACCTTGATCCGGTGATCAGCCAGCTGGAGGCCGACGGCGACGTCACCACCATCGCCGACACCCGGACGGAGAAGGGCACGCTGGACACCTACGGCGGGCCGTACCCGGCGGCGGTGCTCTACACCACGCCGGACTTCATCAAGGAGAATCCGAAGACCACCCAGGCGCTGGTCGACGTCTTCGTGCGGACGCTGAAGTGGCTGGACCAGGCCAAGACCGAGGACGTCCTGAAGGTCCTGCCGCCGGAATACTTCCTCGGCAACCAGACGCTCTACGCCCAGGCCTTCGAGCATTCGAAGCCGACCTATTCGCCCGACGGCCGCTTCTCCCAGGAGGGGCCGGAGGCCGCCTACAAGGTGCTGAAGGCCTTCGACAAGGCGGTGGCCGCGACGGACATCGACCTGTCCAAGACCTACACGAACGCCTATGTCGAGGATTCGCTGAAGCGCATCAAGTGAGTTGTTCCCTCTCCCGTCCCGGGAGAGGGTGGCCCGAAGGGCCGGGTGAGGGTCGCTCAAGGATTGAGGCTCTGATTCTTGACGGTACCCTCACCCTCCCACCGCTTCGTGGCGGGTCCCTCCCTCTCCCGGGGCGGGAGAGGGGAGACAGGTGCGACACTCCGTCACCGGCACCCCCGGTCTCCGCGCCGGTAGACTGGACCTAATTCGTCCTGTTTCGATGCGGAGCACCAACCCCATGGCGGAAGTGATCTTCTACGGTCTGTCCGGCTGCACGGCGAACGCCAAGCAGAAGCTGCAGCTCCAGGCCGCCGGCCACACGCTGGTGGAGCGCGATCTGGCCGCGGAGCCCCTCACCGCCGAAACCCTGCGCCCCTTCTTCGGGGACCGTCCGGTCGAGGACTGGTTCAACCGCCGCGCCGCCGCCGTGAAGACCGGCGCCGTGAAGCCCGACGAGCTGGACGAGGAGTCGGCGCTGGCTGCCCTGCTGGCCGACCGCGACCTGATCCGCCGCCCGCTGCTCCAGGTCGGGGCGGACCGCAAGGCCGGGTTCGACCCCAACGCGCTGCACGCCTGGATCGGCCTGACCGCGTCCGGCGAAAGCTGCGACGACAAGCATTCGCGCGGCGTCTGCGACCATGGCCATCACCATTTCCCGAAGCAGGGCTGAGCGCGGAATCAACTGGCGGGAGGACCGGGGGGAGTGGTTGAATGCCGGGCTATGGACCGGCCCGACCAAGAGCTTGCGGAACTCCTCTCCAGCCTGGGCGCGCGCCTCTCCGCCGCGCCGCCCGGTGCCTTGGCGCATCTCCGCGAACCGTTGCGGGCGCTGCGCGACCGGCTGTCCACCGTCCTGGATGACCCGACGTCATGCCAGCCTCCGGAGGACGGCGAGACGCATTTCCGTGCCTTGCTGTCCGACGCCATCGGCTGCGTGTCCGAAGGCTTCGTGCTGTTCGGCGCCGACGGGCGGCTGGTGCTGTGCAACGACCGGTACCGCGCCGCCTACCCGCTGCTGTCCGACCACCTGGTTCCCGGCGTCCGCTTCGCCGACCTGCTGCGGGTCGCGGTGGAGCGGGGGGCCGCCGGCGACGATCTGGGCGACCCGTCCGACTGGATCGCCGAGCGGCTGAGCCGTCATATCCGCAGCGGGCCGCCGACCGACCACCAACTCGGCGACGGGCGCTGGTACCGCATCAGCGAACACGCCACGCGCTTCGGCGGCGTGGTCAAGATCCTCACCGACATCACCGAGCTGAAGCGGCACGAGGAGGCGCTGGCCGACAGCGAGGCGCGCTACCGCCGGCTGGTGGAGATGGCGCCCTACGGCATCCTGATCTGGGACGGGCTGCGGCTGCGCTTCGCCAACCGCTCCGCCGCGCTGATCCTGGGCAGCGGCGATCCCGAGGCCATGCTGCGCATCCCGCTGGTCGAGGCGACGGAGTTCGACGGGATTCAACGCCTGTTCGACTGGCTGCCCCCGCCCGGCGGCGGGCTGGAGGCGCCCCCGCCGGTCGAGGCCCGCTTCCTCACCGCGCAGGGCGCCCTGCGCGAGCTGGAGGTCGGCATCCACCCCTTCGCGGTTGAGGGGGAGGCGGCGTGGTTCCTCGTCCTCATCGACATCACCGGGCGCAAGCAGGCGGAGCGCGCCATCCAGCAGGCGCAGAAGATGCAGGCCATCGGCCAGCTGGCCGGCGGCATCGCCCACGAGTTCAACAACATGCTGACGGCCATCGGCGGCTTCGCCCAGATGGCCCGCCGCGCTCCGCAGGACCGGCCGCGGGTCGAGCAGTGCCTGACCGAGATCGTCAAGGCGACCGACCGCGCCTCCGGCCTGACCGCCCAGCTTCTCAGCTTCGGGCGGCCCGGCCAGACCGACGCGGCGCGTCCCGTGCGCGTCGGCGCGGTGATCGACGATCTGCGCCGCTTCCTCGGCCCCACGCTGGGCGAGCGCCACCCGCTGCGGACCGAAGGCGCCGGGGGCGGGGCGGTGGTGACCATCGACCCGGCCCTGCTGCACCAGTCGCTGCTCAACCTCGTGCTCAACGCCCGCGACGCCATGCCGGAGGGCGGGCCGATCACCATCGCGGTGGAGCGGCCGGACGGTCTCGGAGTCACCATCACCGTCGCCGACACCGGTTGCGGCATCGACCCGGCGGTGATCGACCGCATCTTCGAACCCTTCTTCACCACCAAGGAGCCGGGAGCCGGAACCGGGCTGGGGCTGGCGCTGGTCTATTCCACGGTGGCGCGGGCCGGCGGCACGGTCGAGGTGGACAGCGAGCCGGGGCGCGGCACCGTTTTCACGCTCCGCTTCCCGGCGGAGGACGCCGCGGAGCCGCAGGAGGCGGACGCCCCCGGCCTGGACGCCTTTGGTCTTGATGGCCCCGCCTTCCTCGACGCGGAGGATGGGGAACCGGAGGGGCTTTCGATGGCCGCCACCGTCCTTCTGGTCGAGGACGAGGCGCAGGTGCGCGACTTCATCCGCCTGACGCTGGAGGACATGGGCATGCGGGTGGTCTGCGCCGCCGACGGCAGCGAGGCCCTGCGCGCCTACGCCGACCATGGCGGGGCCTTCGACCTGCTGGTGTCCGACCTCGTGATGCCGCAGTTCGGCGGGGCGTCGGTGGCGCGCGCGCTGCGCCGGGAGAATCCGGACCTGCCGGCCGTCCTGATGTCCGGCTACCCGCCGGAGACGGAAAGCCTGGACGACCTGTTGGCGGAAGGATGCCGCACCGTCTTCCTGCGCAAGCCGATCAACCCGGACGAACTGGCCGACACCATCCACGCGCTGCTGATCTGATGGCGGGGCATCGATGAGCGCCGCTCCACCATCCTCAACCCTGTCGACCGACGGCATTCCCATCGGCGTTTACGACGTCGACGCGCTCCTTGGCGAGCTGAGCGGCGACGCCCCGGTGGAATCGCCGGAGTCCGCCGTCTGCGTCCGCGTCGAGGAGATCTTCGCCCCCGCCGCGCGATTCCTGATCGCGGAGGAGCTGGCGGAGTTCCTGGAGGCGCGCGGCATCACGCCCACCGAGTTCCTGCACAAGGTGGAGCCGCAGCGCTCCTTCCTCGACTGGCCGCGCCGCGCCCAGGTGCTGGAGCGGGTGGCCCAGCGGCAGGCCCGCCCCGGACGCCGGTCGCCCGCCATGCGGCTGGAGGAGCTGAAGCGGCTGGAGCAGGAGGTGCTGGCCGTCACCGCCCGGCGCGCCCACGGCGGCACGGCTCTGGCCATCGACGCCAAGCAGTTCGCCGCAACGGTCGCCCAGACCATGGCGCGGACGCCGGGTTTCCCCGGGCGCCACACCATCGATTGCTGGCTGTCCGCCTGGCTGGGGGAAGGGCGCAACCACGAGCTTCGGCTGGTGCGGATCCTGTCGCTCGACGGCGACGGGCTGTCCGGCGAGGGCATCGCCATCCTCGACCAGATCGTCGGGGAAATGCTGGCCAACGGGCTGGTGGTCGAGGCGCTGTTCGGCTGGGCGGACGGGCTGCGCGGCGTGCTGGACGCCATGGCGATGGTCTGGCGTGGCGAGGCGCCGTCGCACCCCGACGCCCCGGCGGTCCTGCACCGCCTGTCCGCCTTCGTCGCCCGTCATCAGGCGCGCGCCGCCCGGCTGGGGCTGGAGGCGGGGGTTCACCACGCCCTGCTGGGGGATGCGCCGCTGTCCGGCGGCAAGGCGGAGCCGAACAGCGTGGCGGCGGTGCTGGACGAGCTGTCGGCGATCAGCCTCCTCGCCGCGCGCCTGACGGTGAAGGGCGGGGTGATCGGCGGGGAGCGCACGACCCGGCTGATCGACCGGCGGGTGGCGCTTCTGCTGTCCGGCGCGCGGCTGGAGGCGGTGCTGCACGCCAAGAGCCACTACGCGCGCATTGTCGATCTGCTGGCCTTCGAGGGGGCGGTGTCGGGGGAGCGCAGCCGGCGCATGATCGTCGCCCATCTGCGCCGCCATCTCGAGGCCCGCGACTTCACCCAGCGCCTGTTCGAGACGGCCCGCACGCCGCGCGCCCGCATCAAGGCGCTGGCCGACTTGCAGCGGCGCGTGCAACGCTCGACCCTGCCGGACGGGCTGCGCGAGCGCTACGTCCGCATGCTCGACGAGATCCAGAACACCTTCCTGCGCACCAACAAGGTCTTCGCCCGCATCGCCAAGGACCGGCCTCCCCAAGTCGACGAGGTCATGGAATTCGCCAGCCTGCTCGCCGAGGGCGCCTTCACCGAGGGGAAATGCGTGGCGGCGGCGCGCGAGCTGGTCGGGCACCATGTCCGCTCCACCGCCTTCCTGCGCGGCTACCTCGCCCGCTGCAAGGACGCGACGGAGCAGCGGGCCGAGCGCTTCGCGCGGTTCTTCGCGACGCTGGCCGAGGCGGGCCTGCCGATGCGCGCCATGAACACGCTGCGCGTCCTGCTGGCCGACGACGAGCCGGCCGCGCGCGGCTATGTCGAGATGATCCTGCGCGACCTCGGCATCACCGACCTCACCATCGCCCAGGACGGGCGCGAGGCGCTGACCCGATTCGAGGAGCGGCAGGGCGCCTTCGACCTGATCGTCTGCGACTGGAAGATGCCGCGCCTGTCCGGGCTGGAGTTCCTGAAGCTGGTCCGCGCGGTGCGGCCCGACATGCCCTTCCTGATGGTCACGGCGCTCGCCACCATCATCGCGGTCGAGGAGGCGATGGCCCACGACGTCACCGCCTACATCGCCAAACCCTTTTCTCCCGAACAGCTCGAGGAGAAGATCCTGGTTCTGGTGAACCGGCGCTGAGCGGTGGAAATCCTATGCTCACGGTGGAATCCGTTCGTATGAAGGCGAACAACGAAACCGGCTGTTAACGGCTCGCCTCCTATTACGGGTCTATGCGCATCGCGCCTTTCGCGGTGGTACACCCATGAGGATGGAGCGGGGCTCCGTGGATCTTTCCGGCCGGGGCGGGCTGCCCCCCACCGACACCGACCTTGACGTGCGTGCCGGCCGGCTGGCCGGGGAAGCCGCGCCGCGCCGTGGGCCGGGCGGGCTGACCGACCTGCTGTTCCTCATGCTCGGCGCCGCCGGCCTGCTGGCCGTGATGATGCCGGAGGAGGGGCGCGACCGGCTGATGCTGCCGCTCGGCGTGATGACGCTGGCGATGGCGGCGCTGGCCGTGCTGTCGGTGCGCCGCGCCCGCGCCGCGGCGGCGGCGTTGGACCGCTCCGCCCGCCTGCTGCGGGCCGCCAACGAGGAACTGGCCGCCAGCCGCCAGCGCTTCCGCGATTTCGCCGAGGCCGCGTCCGACTGGTTCTGGGAGAGTGCCCCCGACCACCGTTACACCTACGTGTCCGAACGGCTGCCGGAGATCCTCGGCGGCGATCCGGCGCCGGTGTTCGGCGATTCGCTGCTCGACCTCGGCGCGCTGGTCGAGGACACCGACACCTGGCTGGACCATCTGGCCGACATCGAGGCCGGGCGGGCCTTCCGCGACCTGGAGGTCACGCTGCGCGACGGGGCGGGCGACACCCGCGTCTTCCGCATCAGCGCCCAGCCCTTCACCGACGCGGACGGGCGGTTCGCCGGCTACCGCGGCACCGGCATCGAGACGACCGCCGAGACGCTGGCCCTGGTCGAGGCGCGCTTCATGCAGTCGGTGGTGCACGACGCGCTGTCCAGCATCTCTGAGGGCTTCGTGCTGTTCAGCCCGGACGACCGGCTGATCTTCTGCAACGAGCGCTACCGCAGCGCCTACCCGAATCTGGCCGACGTGCTGGTGCCCGGCACCGCCTTCGAGGACATCCTGCGCGCCGGCGCCGAACGCGGGGGCTACGAGGGCGACGACCGCGAGATGGCCGACTGGATCGCCGAGCGGATGAAGCGCCACCTGCTGCACACCGATCCGGTGGACGGCCGCCTGTCCGACGGACGCTGGTACCGCATCAGCGAGCACGCCACCGGTTCCGGCGGCATCGTCAAGATCCTGATGGACATCACCGAGCTGAAGCGGCGGGAGGAGCAGCTCGCCGGCCAGACGGAGCGGCTGGAGGCCACCGTCAGCGCGCTCAGCGAGAGCGAGAAGCGCTACCGCCAGCTGGTCGAGCTGGCGCCCTACGGCATCGTCATCTGGGACCGCCGGGCCATCCGCTTCGGCAACGCCGCGGCGGCGTCCATCCTGGGGGTCGACGGCAGCGGCGGGCTGGAGGGGGTTGACCTCAACCGCTTCATCGTCGAGGCGGATACGGTGACGGCGCGGCTGGGGCTGGGCGCGGAGGGCGACCAGCAGAGGGTCGAATGCGCGATCGCCCGCCCGTCGGGCGAGCAGCGTCATGTGGAGATCGGCGCCTTTCCCGCGGTCTACCAGCGGGAGCCGGCGGTTCTGCTGGTGCTGAACGACGTGACCGAGCGCCGCCGCGCCGAGGCGGAGCTGCAGAAGTCGCAGAAGATGGAGGCGGTGGGCCGCATGGCCGGCGGCATCGCCCACGAATTCAACAACATGCTGACCGCCATCGGCGGATTCGCCCGGCTGGCCGAACGGGCGCCGGACGATCCGGGGCGCGTCACCACCTGCGTGCGGGAGATCGCCAAGGCGTCCGACCGGGCCGCCGCGCTGACCGCCCAGCTTCTCGACTTCTCGCGCCGACGCCCCTCGGACGAGAGGGAGGTGGTGGCGCTGGCGCCGCTGGTGCGCGACCTGAAGGTCTTCCTGAAGCCGCTGATGAGCGCCGGCATCGATCTGGACATCCGCATCGGGGATGGGGACGCCCACGCCGTCGCCAACCCGGTGATGCTGAACCAAGCCATCCTCAACCTCGCCCTCAACGCGCGCGACGCCATGCCGGACGGCGGACGGCTGACCATCGCGCTGGACAGCGTGCTGCCGGACGGGGCCTTCTTCGGGCGGCACGGCGCGCTGGCGCACGGGCGCTACGCCGTGATCCGGGTCATCGACGAGGGCTGCGGCGTGCCGGAGGCGGTGCGCGACCGCATCTGGGAACCCTTTTTCACCACCAAGGAGCCGGGCAAGGGCACCGGCCTCGGCCTGTGGATGGTCTACGGCACCGCCCGGCAGGCCGGCGGCGCCGCCGAGATGGAGGCCGGGCCGGACGGGCGCGGCAGCGTCTTCTCCATCCATCTGCCCGCCGTTCCCGCCCCCGTTCCGGCCGTTTCGCTGGCGGGCGGGCTGGGGCTGGGCGAGGACGAGGGGGCCGCCATCCTGCTGGTGGACGACGAGGATTCCGTGCGCACCTATGTCCGGCTGGCGCTGGAGGAGGCCGGCTGCACGGTGACGGAGGCGGTGGACGGGCTGGACGCGCTGGAGCGCTGGGACGAATGCGGCGGGCTGTTCGACGCCGTGGTGTCCGACATGTCCATGCCGCGCATGAACGGCCTTGAGCTGAGCCGCGCCTTGGCGGAGCGCAACCCCGACCTGCGCATCCTCTTCCTGACGGGCTACGCGTCCCATGAGACGGCGGCGGACATGACGGCACAGCCGGGCCGCCGGATCGTCATGAAGCCAGTGGCTCCGGACCGCCTGATCGAGGCGGTGCGTGAGCTGCTGGCCGAATGAGACGGGAGTCGGGAATGGCTTCGGACCAGCGCAACACGGACGGCGGCCGGGAAACCGACGCCGACGGCGGAATCGACACAGCGGTCTGCCGGACCCCGGAGGACTTCTACACCCCGCAGGGCCGCGACAGCATCGGCCGGCATTGCCAGCGCTATTTCGACGAGAACGCGCTGACCCCGACCGAGCTTCTGCACTCCCCCCGCCACCAGCAGAGCCTGTCCAACATCCCGACCTTCGTCGCCATCCTGCAGCAGGCGGAACGGGCGATGGACCGCAAGGGCGCGCTGACCGCCCTGGTCAACGAGGTCGCCCGCGTGACCCGCGAGCGGCTGAAGGACGCCCAGCCGCCGGACCTGACGCCGGCCAGCTACGCCGCGACGGCGGAACGGCTGATCGCCGCCCGCGACGCCTTCACCGGGCGCTTCATGGTCGACGCGGCGCTGACCACGCATCTGTACCAGGGCCGCAGCTTCGCCGAGAAGGCGCGGCTCCTGCTGGAACTGGCGGACGGTCTGGAGGACGCCGACGCGCTGGCGCCGCTCGACCGGCTGCTCGGCGAGATCCTGCGCAGCGACACCGGCACCGCCTCCTGCTCGATGGACGCGCCCTTCGTGGACCGGGTGGACATGATCGTGTCGCTGATCGCCGGCGACAAGCCGCTGTCCGACGAGGCGCCGCCGGTCTTCCGGGGGCTGGAGACGCTGGTGCGCCGCACGGCCATGCCGGTGCTGAGCGACAGCCTGATCTTCGCGCTGCGCCGCGAATTGTCGAAGCCCGACCGCTTCACCATCACCAGCGCCGGCGACCTGTTCGGGGTGGAGGCGGTGCAGCGGGAGATCATGGCGCTGAGCCAGGTGTCGCAGCGGCTGCGCACGGGAGAGGGCTATTTCGGCGGCGCCCGGACGGAGGCGGCGCTCCAGCGGCGCAGCGCTCTGCTCGTCAACGAGGACACGCTGCCCGAGATCACCAAGGGCCGGACGCTGATGCAGAAGCTCCGCATCCTGTTCGTCCTGCAGAGGATGCCCCTGTCGCCGAGCGCCGAGCGGGCGGTGAACGGCTACCTGACGCAGTTCTTCGACGGGCGGGATTTCGCCGGGCGCCTGCTCGACTGCTGGAAGGAGAAGACCGAGAAGCTGAAGGGGCTGGCCGAGGTGCAGAAGCTCGTGCTCGACAGCGCCTTCGCCGAGGACGCCCGCGAGCACATGGCCGGGCAGATCGACGAGATCCAGAACGCCTTCATCCGCACCCAGCGCCTGCTGAGCCCCCTCCAGGGCAAGGACGAGCCGAACCCCGACATGGTGCTGGAGATGGTGCGGCTGGCCGGCGACGGCGCCTTCTGCCGCGGCAAGAGCCGGGCGGCGGTCGCCAAGGCGCTGTACCGGCAGGTGCACCGGCCGCGCTTCGTGCGCTCCTTCCTGCTGGGCGCCACGGGCGGCAAGGAGCGCTCGGCCCGCGCCTCCTGGATGCGTGGGGCCCTGGGGGTGATCGGGGTGCCCTTCATCGACCTCGGCGCCATCCGCGTCCTGGTCGTCGACGACGAGGACGGGCCGCGTCACTTCGTCGAATCGGTGCTGCGCGACCTCGGCATCGGCCACATCGACACGGCGGCGGACGGGCAGGAGGCGCTGCTCCGGCTGGCCGGGGACGGGGCATACGACCTGATCGTCTGCGACTGGATGATGCCGAAGGCCAGCGGCCTGGACGTGCTGCGCCGCGTCCGCGAGGTGCGGCGCGATCTGCCCTTCCTGATGGTGACGGCGCTCGCCACGCTGAAGGCGGTGGAGCGGGCGCTGGCCCACAATGTCAGCGCCTACATCGCCAAGCCCTTCACCCCGGAGCAGCTCGAGGAAAAGGTCTTTCTCGTCCTGACGCAAAAATCGGCCCCCGGCGCCTGAGAGGAGCAACCAAAGCTGGCTGCGGCATTCTTTTCTGTCTCCTGTGGGTTATCAATTTTTCGGCTGGGATACCAAAACAATCTCAACGGTTGCTCTGATGTTGTTGGACTTTCTTTGCGGTGAATTGAGTAAAACTATTAATAAATGAGTCACGATTGCTTCGATAGCATTCCGGCAAAGAAACGGCCCGCGCGCCACCGCCCGTCGGCGCGGATTTGTCGGAAGGGTTGTCATGTTCGATAATGTGTCCATCCGCTCGAAGCTCTGGGGACTGGTGGCTTTGGCGAGCGTCGCGTCGGCGGCCGTCGTCGGGGCCGGCCTCTGGCTGAATTACCAGCGCATGCATGCGGACCGCGTCCAGTCCCTGCGCTTCATGGTGGAGGCCGCCCACAGCATGGCCGCCGCCTACGAGGCGGAGGCCGCCGCCGGGCAGATCACGCGGGAGGAGGCGCAGGCCCGTTTCAAGCGGTCGCTTCTCGGCATGCGCTACGGCGGGCAGGAGTATCTGTTCGCGATCACGCTGGACGGCTTCGGCTTCGCCCACCCCAGCCCGAAGCTGATGGGGCAGAACGTGTCCGGCGTGAAGGACACCAAGGGCGCGCCGATCCTGATGGACATGGCCCGGATCGCCAAGGCCTCGGGGGAAGGCACCTACGGCTATTACTGGAACGTCGCCCCGAACAGCGACGAGACCGCCGCCAAGCTGTCCTACATCAAGGTCTTCCAGCCCTGGGGCATCTACATCGGGACGGGCGTCTTCATCGACGACATCCGCGGTGCCTTCCTGGGCACGCTGTGGACCGTTCTGGTGGTAGCCGGTCTTCTGGCGGTGCCGGCGGTCGCCCTGATCGCGCTGGTCGGCGTGCGGCTCAGCGCCACGATCCGCAGCCTCAGCGCCCGCATGCACGCGCTGGCGGACGGCGATCTCTCGGTCTCCTTTCCCGAGGCGAACCGCCGCGACGAGATCGGCGCCATGGCCGGCGCCGCCCGCGTGTTCCTGGGCAACGCCGCGGAGAAGAAGCGCCTGGAGGCCGATCAGGCCGCGGCGCTGCGCCGCTCGGAGGAGGACAAGCGCCGCACCCTCGCCGGTCTCGCTGAACGGTTCGAGCGGAGCGTCGGCGAGGTGATGAAGTCGGTGTCGCACGAAACCGAGGCGATGGAGCGCGAGGCCCAGGAGATGACCCGCGCCGCCGGGCAGACCGACCGGCTGGCCGGGGCGGTGGCGTCGGCGACGGAGCAGACCTCGGCCAACGTGCAGACGGTCGCGGTCGCGACGGAGCAACTGTCGGGCTCGGTGGGGGAGATCAGCCGCCGGGTCGCCGACGCCTCGCGGATCGCGCGCGAGGCCGCCACCGCGTCGGAGCGCGCCACCGGCAAGGTGACCGGGCTGGCCGAGGCGGTCGGGCGGATCGGCACCGTGGTCAGCCTGATCAACGACATCGCGGCGCAGACCAATCTGCTGGCGCTCAACGCCACCATCGAGGCGGCGCGCGCCGGCGAGGCCGGCAAGGGTTTCGCGGTGGTCGCCGGCGAGGTGAAGAGCCTCGCCAGCCAGACCGCCAAGGCGACCGAGGAAATCGCCGCCCAGGTCGCCGGCGTCCAGTCCGCGACCGGCGAGGCGGTGGCGGAGATCGGCGGGGTGGCGCGGGTGATCGAGCAGGTGAACGGCATCGCCACCATCATCGCGTCGGCGGTGGAGGAGCAGGGGGCGGCGACCCAGGCGATCAGCCGCAACGTGCAGCAGGCCGCCGAGGTCACCCGCGATGTGGCGCGCGACATCTCCGGCGTGACCGCCGCCGCCGGGCAATGCGGGAAGATGGCCTACGCCGTGCTGGAGGCATCCCGGCAACTGGCCCAGCAGTCGGAGACCCTGAACGGCGAGATCGGCGGATTCCTCGGCACCCTGCGCACGCAGTGAACGGTGGGGCGCCGGCGGGCCGTCAGTCGGCGGCGGCGCGCACCCCCAGATCCGGGGGCGCCGCTGGAACCGTCGCCTTCGGCGCCGGCTTTTCCCGCTCCGGCTTCTCCAGAACGGTCGTCTCCACCCAGTCCGCGACGTGGCGGGCGACCGCTTCCCAGCCGGGTTCGAGCATCATGCTGTGCCCCATCTCCGGGAAGAAGACCGGCTCCGTCCGGAAGGCGCGGGCGGTGGCCTCGACCTGATCCTTGGGGATCAGCCGGTCCTCCTCCGCGCCCAGAACGGCCACGCGGACGCCGCGGGCCGGCAGCAGCGGGAAGGGAATCCAGCCGCCGATGTCGAGAAGCACGCGCTGCGATTCCTCCTGCATCCGCGGCTCATAGCGCTTGGCCAGTTCCAGCGGCACGCGGTCGGAGAACATGGCGCGGCGCACCGCCTCCGCTTCGATCCCGTTGGAGAAGGTCATCAGCATGCCCATCTGCTGGAACACGTAGGGATCGCTCCAGGCCAGCCGCAACGAGGACTCCAGCAGGCCGTGCGGCGGAGCGGAGGCCATCAGCACCGCCCCCGGGAAGCGGCGCCGGGTCATGGCCCGCTGAACCACCATGCCCCCCATGGAGTGGCCGATCAGCACCGGCGGCGCCGAGCAGGAGGCCACGGCGGTCAGCACGTCCTCCACGTAATCGGCGATGCCGAAGCTGTTCAGCCGGTCCCGTCCCGCGCTCCCGCCATGGCCGCGCAGGGAGACGGCGTGCGCCTCCCATCCCTGCTCGGCGAACCAAGGCAGGAAATGCTCGTCCCAGATCCAGCCGGCGCAGAAGGCGCCATGGACGAACAGCAGGGGCACGGGCTTCACCGGACCCGCGGGGCGGCGGCTGAGGATTTCGAGCTGGGGCATGGGCGGTCCGATCCGGATGCTGCGGTGCGGGAAGAAGCCAGAGGTAGCCCGCATCGGTCCCGCTGTCGACCCGCGCTCAGCCGTTGGCAGCCTTGAGCAGATGGGTGGCGAACCAGGACCGCGCGGAGTCGGCCACCTGATCCAGTTTCCCCGTCTCCTCGAACAGGCGTCCGGCCCCCGGCACGACCTCCAGCGCCTTGGTGCAGTGCAACCGGGCGAAAGCGTCGTTGTTGAGGTCCAGCGCCGGAGCGTCCTTGCCGCCGACCACCAGCAGGGTGGGGGCGGCGACGGCGTTCAGCCACTCCTCCGCTAGATCGGGGCGCCCGCCGCGGCAGACCACGGCGCCGATCCCGTCATGCTCCGCGGCGCGCCCCGCCGCGATCAGCGCCGACGCCGCCCCGGACCCGGCGCCGAAGAAGCCGATGGGCTTGCGCTCCACCGCGGTGGTCGCGCGCAGATGGCGGACGGCCAGCAGCAGCCGCTCGGACTGGCGGTGGACGTCGAACTGGTTGGCCGGGTCGGCCTTTTCCTCCTCGGTCAGCAGGTCCATCAACAGCGTGGCGAATCCCGCCTCGCGCAGGCGGGCGGCGACGCGGACGTTGCGCGGGCTCGTCCGCCCGCTGGAGGTGCCGTGGGCGAAGACCACCGCCGCCTCGAAACCGGCGGCGGGTGTCCCGAATTGCCCCGCAAGGCCGAGCGGTGGAATGTAGAGCGTCGTCTCCATGCGCCTTTCCCCCTTTCGTTGGGCCTTGCCCCGATGAGGTGCCCGGCCGGTGGCTTAACAGGCCGGGTGGTCGGTCCGTGCCCGATGGCCTACACTGGCGATCAGTGGCGATCCCGGACCGAATCCAGAGATCGCTATCGTTCCCCGGTAAAGGGAGACCCACCTTTGTCAGACGAAGCCCCGCCCAACGCGCCGCCCGCCGTCCCGGTCCTCGACCCCGCCGCCGTCGGGGCGAAGCTCGGCGCCACCGACTATCCGGAACCGTTCCGCGCGGCGGTCGCCGGGCGCCTGCGCAAGCGGCTGGGCAATCCGCTGGGGATCACCAGCTTCGGCGTCAACCTGACCCGGCTGGAGCCGGGCGCCGCCTCGGCCCTGCGGCACTGGCACACCCGCCAGGACGAGTTCGTCTATGTGCTGGACGGCGAGCTGACCCTGGTCACCGACGCCAGCGAGACGATCCTGCGTCCCGGCATGTGCGCCGGCTTCCCGGCCGGCAAGCCCGACGGGCACCAGCTCGTCAACCGCTCCGACGAGCCGGCGACCTATCTGGAGGTCGGCGACCGCACCGCCGGTGACGAGGCGCATTACCCGGACGAGGATCTGCGCTACGACAGCGCGACGGATCGCTTCACGCACCGCGACGGCACCCCCTGGTGAGAGAGCGGGCTGGCGAGGGAGCGGGCCGGCGAGAGGAGCGGGGCTCGGTCGCCGACCCCATCCGTCAGGGCACCGCCCGCGCGCCGAGGAAGGCCGGCTCCGCCAGAGGGTAGGCGGACCGCCGCAGCCGGGCGATGTGCCCCGCGGCCCGGGCGCATTGATTGCGCAGCTCGGGCACCGCGGTCATCTCCCAGAAGGGCGGGCGGCTGACCGGGCCGAGCGCGAACAGCCGGTCCGACGCCTGCCCGTCCTCGCCGATCAGGGCGCCGTCCTCCGTGACGTCCAGCCCCAGCCGCAGCGGGTCGGGCCGCGCCAGACCGCGCGTCAGCAGGGCCTTGACCAGGGGATGGCCGATCCGGCCGAAGTCGCACTCGGTGCCGGTGGCGTTGACGATGGCCCCCACCTTGCGGGTCCAGACGGTTCCCTCCGCCCCGCGGGCGCGGACGGTCGCCTCCACCCCGTCCGGCGCGAGCGCCAGCGTCTGCAGACGGCCGGCGCGGATGGCCAGCCGCCCGTTGGCGCAGAGCGCGGCGATGCGGCCGGCCACCTCCGGCGCGATCCGGTGGCGATGGACCTCCCAATAGGGGCGGACGTGGCGCAGGAAGCGCCGCCGCTCCTCGATCGGCAGGTGGCTCCAGATCAAGTGATGGTAGGGGCGCAGCGCGTCGAAGGCCGACCGCCAGTCGAACCCCGTCTCCCGCGCGCGACGGACGTCGGCCTTCAGGGCGATCATCACGTCCAGAACGGTGCGCGGCATCACCTGCGGGTGGATGAAGCTTTTGAAGGGCCGGGTCTCCTCGTGTGTCTGTGGCAGCAGGCCGCGGCGCGACAGAGCGACGATGGGGCCGCGGTGCCCCTGGTCCTCCAGCGACAGCACGGTGTCCACCATGGTCAGCCCGGTGCCGAGGATCAGCACGGGCGCGTCGGGTGCGATGGTGGCCAGCGCCGGCCAGTCCCAGGGCGAGCCCACATAGCGGCTGGACGCGTAGACCTCGGGGGCCGGGACGGGCGGCGGCGAGGGGGCGAAGTTGCCGACGCAGAGAACCGCCGTGTCCACCGACAGGCTGGTGCCGTTGCCCAGCCGCAGCCGGGTGCCCCGCGCGTCCGACGCGACGTCCACCGCCTCCGCCTGCGACACGGTGAGCGAGACGTGGGGCGGGGCGGCGGCCACGGCCTCGCGCAGGACGTCCCGGATGTAGGCGCCGTAGCGGGCGCGGGAGACGAAGGCGTGGCCGCTGGGCGGAACCGCTCCACTCCCGTCGCCTCGCGCCTCATCGTCCTGGGCCCACAGCCAGCGCAGGAAGTGCCGAGGGTCGTCCGGATAGGCGCTCATGTTGTAGGCGCGCACGTTCAGCAGATGCGCGGCGTTGGGCGTGGAGTAGGCGAGCCCGGCGCCGAGGCTGGGCGTGCGTTCGATCAGGTGCAGGCTGGTCGGCTCATCGGCGCAGCGCAACAGATGCGCGGCGAGGACGCTGCCGGTGAAGCCGGCCCCGATGATGGCGATGCGGCGTTTCGAAGGGCGTGCTGACAACGTCGTCGCTCCTCTGCTCTGGCCGTGCGAAGGGGGGCGGTGATCCGGTGCCAGGGGTATTTCCCGCGCCGGATGGCCCAGCCGGCCACTCTTCGGTGCAGGATTGGACAGGTCAACCGCTATTCCGGCGTAGGAGAAACCCCTGGCACCGCCGTGGGATTTATGGTTAACAAGAAATTAACGATAACCGGGGATGGTTTCGCACCTTCGAACCATGTACGGCAGGACCGATGCGCGACCACCCCTTCCGACCCGC
This sequence comes from Azospirillum formosense, assembly GCF_040500525.1. NCBI lineage: Bacteria > Pseudomonadati > Pseudomonadota > Alphaproteobacteria > Rhodospirillales > Azospirillaceae > Azospirillum > Azospirillum formosense. Next base: position 1,043,332 of record NZ_CP159402.1, read on the forward strand.
AACAACCATTCCGTCCCATGCCAATCCGGGGCCGTCGGACCGCCGTGAACCCGACGTGCAACTGGCCGCCATGGTGCCGCAGAGCGTCAAGCGCGCCGTCCGCCGCCGCGCCGAGGAGGAGGGAACGACCGTCCGCAGCGTCCTTCTGCGCGCTCTGAAGCATGCCGGGATCGCCGAGGTGGACGAGGCGGAGATCGCCGACCGCCGCATCGCCGCCGGCGCCGAACGCTCCGGCGCCTGGAAGGCCACGCGTACCCGTTGACGGGACGGTCGCCCATCGCGCACGGTCACACGGAGCCATTTTCCGAAAGCCGTCCTGTATGAGCCTTCTTCACCGCCTGCTGCTTCTTGTCCTCGTGGCGATGATTCCGGCGGCCGTCATCGAGGTGAAGAACGAACTTTCCCTGCGCGCCGCGCGGGAGGCGGAGGTGGGGCGGGATGCCCTGCACCTCGCCGCGCTGTTCGAGGCGGAGCAGCACCGCATGATCGACGGGCTGCGGCAGGTGCTGAACACGCTGGTCAAGGCCGACCCGGCGCGGGCACCCGGCTCGCCGGCCTGCCAGGCGTTGATGGACGACCTGCGCGCGTCCTATCCCGGTCATCTCGGCATCGTGATCGCCGGGCTGGACGGGGTGGTGCGCTGCGCGACCGATCGCGCCTCGCTGGGGATTTCCATCGCCGACCGCGAATATTTCCGCGACGCGCTGGACAGCGGCCGGATGACGCTGGGCGAGCATGTTCTCCAGCGGACCGACGGACACTCCGCCATGCCCGTCGCTCTGGCCTTCCAGGACGCGGAGGGGCGGCCGGCCGGCGTCGTGACGGCGATGACCGACGTCTCCTGGATCGCCGATTTCCTGTCCAAGCGGCCGCTGCCCGACAACGCGCGGATCACGCTGCTGGACCGCCACGACCGGGTGGTCGCCCAGGTGCCGTCCCAGCCTGATCAAGACCGGCCGAACCAGTCTGTGTCGAACCGGACTGGCGACGTTCCGCCTCCGGCAATCACCGCGCTGCTGTCCCGCGATGCCCCCGGCGTCGCCGAGGTGACCGGGGCGGACGGGCGGCCATGGATCATCGCCTATCGGCCGACCGGCCGGAGCATGGACGGCATCGGGGTCGTGGTCAGCCTGGACAAGGGCGAGGCGCTGGGGCCGATCCGCGGCGCGATGGTTCAGGCGATGACCGGCATCGCCATGGTGCTGCTTCTGACGCTGCTCTCCGTCTGGTGGGGGGCCAGCCGGTTCCTGCGGCGGCCGGTGGCGGCCCTGGTCGCGACGGCGGAGCGCTGGAAGGGCGGCGACCTGACGGCGCGCAGCGGCGTGGCCGACCAGTCGTCCGAACTCGGCACGCTGGCCCGCGCCTTCGACGGCATGGCCGAGGAACTGGCCCGCCAGCAGCAGGTGCGGGAGCAGGCCAGCGCGCTGGCCCATAAGACGGCCGCCGTTCTGGGCAGCAACACCGACGGGGTGTTCGAGGTGGACCGCCACTGGCGCATCACCTTCATGAACGAGCGCGCCCGGGCTCTGATCGCCGGGGGGCGCGACCTGGTCGGCCAGGATTTCTGGGACGTCTTTCCCGAGGTGTCCGCCAGCGTGTTCGGGGAGAACTACCGCCGCGCCATGCGGGATCAGACGCCGGTCGAGTTCGAGGAATACAGCGCCTCCTGCGAGGCCTGGTTCGCCGTGCGCGCCTTTCCGTCGCCGGACGGGCTGGCCGTCTTCTTCCAGAACACCACCGCCCGCAAATGGGGGGAAGCGGCGCTGACCTCCGCCAACCGGGAAAAGAGCGCGTTGCTGGCGCAATTGAACAGCCTGCTGCAGAACGCGCCGGTCGGTTTCGCCTTCTTCGACCGCGATCGCCGCTACATCCGCATCAACGAGCAGCTGGCCGATTGCAACGGCATCCTGGCCGAGGCCCACATGGGCCGCACTCTGGCCGACCTGCTTCCCGTCGTGGGCGCCAGCGTCAATCCGATGATCGACCGGGTGTTCGACACCGGCGAGCCGATCCCCTACCGGGAGATCGTGGGCGAGACGCCCAGGGAGCCGGGCGTGACACGCCATTGGCTGACCGCCCTGTTCCCCGTCCACGAGGATATGGAGGTCGCGGCGGTCGGCGCCGTCGTGATGGAGGTCACCGATTTGCGCCGGGCCGAGATGGCGCGCCGCCAGAGCGACGAACGGTTCCGGTCGGTCTTCGAACTGGCCGCTGTGGGCATCGAGCGGGTGGGCTTGGATGGCCGTATCCTCGACGTCAACGCCAAGATCTGCGACATCGTCGGCTACCCGCGGGAGGAACTGCTGACGCGGACCTTCCGCGACATCACCGATCCGGAGGATCTGCCGGCGGAGGAACAGCTGATCGAGCGGTTGCTGTCCGGTGAGCTGGCCAGCTACGCCCTGGAAAAGCGCTACCGCCGCAAGGACGGCGGAGCGGTGTGGGTGCGGGTGACCTCGTCGCTCGCCCGGATCACCGGCACGGAGCCGGCCTACCGAATCACCGTCGCCGAGGACATCACCGAGCGAAAGGCGATGGAGGCCGCGCTGCGCTCCGCCCGCGACGAGGCGGAACGCGCCAACCTCGCCAAGTCGAAGTTCCTGGCGGCGGCCAGCCACGACCTGCGCCAGCCGCTCCAGTCGCTGTTCTTCTTCTCCGCCGCCCTGTCGGCCCATGTCGGCTCGGGCGGGGGCGCCAAGATCCTGACCCATCTGGAGCAGGGTCTGGACGCGCTGAAGGGGCTTCTCGACAGCCTGCTCGACGTGTCGCGCCTCGACGCCGGGGTGGTGACGCCGGTGCTCGAGGACTTCGACGTGGCGGAGGTGCTGGACCCGATCCGCGCCGCCTACGCGCCGGTGGCCGCCGGCAAGGGCATCGGCTGGCAGGTCGAGGTCGCCGGCGGGCGGGTGCGCAGCGACCGCACGCTGCTGGGCCGGCTGCTGCGCAATCTGGTGGAGAACGCCATCCGCTACACCGAGAGCGGGCTGGTCCGGGTGCAGTGCCGGCCGGACGGGCGGTTCCTGTCCATCATCGTCCAGGACACCGGCATGGGCATTCCCGACGATCATCTGGAGCGGATCTTCGAGGAGTTCCATCAGGTCGGCAACCCGGAGCGGGACCGCAACCAGGGGCTCGGGCTCGGCCTTGCCATCGTCCGGCGGCTGTCGCGGCTGCTCGACCATCCGGTGGAGGTGCGCTCGGCGGTGGGCAGGGGGTCGGCCTTCCGGGTGCTGGTGCCGCTGGGCGAAACGGTGGTGCCCGCCGCCGCGGGGCCGGGAAACGAGGCGCCGGGGATGGGGCAGGGCCGCCTCGCCGTTCTGGTGGACGATGACGCCATCGTGTTGATGGGGCTTCAGCTGATCCTGACGGAATGGGGGTACGCCGTGCTGGCGGCGGGGAGCGCCGACCAGGCCATGGAGCGGCTGGCCGCCCAGACGCGTGTTCCCGACATCGTGATCGCCGATTACCGGCTGCGCGAGGGGCGGATCGGGACCGAGGTGATCCTGCGCGTGCGCGAGCGCTACGGCGCCGGAGTTCCGGGGGTGATCCTGACCGGGGAGACCGGGCCGGATTGCCTGCTGGACGCCACCGCCCACGGGCTGACGGTGATCCACAAGCCGGTGACCCCCCGCGAACTGGCGGTCGCGGTGGACCAGCAGCTGAAGGTCGTGCCGTCGTGAGACGGGCGCCGCGGCCTTATCGCGTGAGGCCCCAGCGCCGGTACCACGCGTTCAGGTCCCGCGCGGAGTCGATCCGGATCTTCGGCAGGTCGGCCTGATCGAAAGTGCGCAGGTTCCTCGCGCGGTTTCTCGGCGTGGCGACGGCGATGTGCCGGATCATCTCCCACTTGATGCTGTCGCGGCGGCCCTCCAGCGCGCCGCGCCGCTCCCGCTCGAACAGGGTTCGGCGGAAGTAGCGCAGCAGGCTGAGCGGCATGGGCACATCCAGGTAGATCAGGCCCGTCGCCCGCCGGAAACGCTGCGGGATGCAGCGCGAGTAGTTTCCCTCCATGACCCAGCGCTCGCCCGCGATGGCTTCGTCGTGCAAGGCAACGAATTCCTCGGTCGGCCGGGGTTGCCAATCCGTGTTGGGGGCGTGGTACAGCCGGTCGAGATGGACGACGGGAAAGCCGCTCCGCCGCGCGATCGCCTCGGCAAGGGTGGATTTGCCGCTGTTGGACGGCCCGAGGATGCAAATGCGTTGGCCGAGGTCGGAAAGCTGCATGGATTGATACCGTTACGAGACAAAGCCCGGTCGGGCCGCGAAAAGCGCGGCGATCCTAGCGGGCCTCGGCGCGCCGCGACACCCCACCCATGCGGTACGCCGTCGGTGTCGTCCGGCGGTCACTCCGCCTGGGCGAGCTCCTTGGCAGCCGGGCGGGGGGCGAGGGCGGCGCGGCCGGCGTCGGTCAGGCGGCAGACCAGCCAGTCGGGCTTCAGCGGGTTGTGGAACCAGCGCTCCGCCCAGCCGGACTTCAGGCAGCTTTCGATGGTCTGGCGCTTGACGCGCTGGCCGTCGGTGTCGAACAGGGGCAGCTTGCCGCCGGGCTGGTCCAGGCCGTTGCGCAGCCACGCCGCCTGCGCCTCGGTGGGGCGGCGTCGGGATGTGCTGCGTCGGGGTGCGGCCATGGTTCGTCGCCTCGGAGGATGTTGCGGCCCGGCTGTTGCGCCCTGGCGGCCTGTGGCAAGATTCGGGCACTCTACATCGAAAGGGTTCGGTCATGGAATTCGTCTTCGCCTACATCACCGCCGGATCGCGGGACGAGGCCCGGCGCATCGGCCGCGCGCTGGTCGAGGAACGGCTGGCCGCCTGCGCCAACATTTTCGATGGCATGACCTCCATCTACCGCTGGCAGGACGCCATCGAGGAAGCCGGGGAGACGGTGCTGATCGCCAAGACGCGGGCGGAGCTGTTCGAGCCGCTGGCCGCGCGGGTGCGGGAGTTGCACAGCTACGAGGTCCCTTGCGTGGTGGAGCTGACGGTGGGGCGCGGCAACCCCGGCTATCTGGACTGGCTGCGCGACGCGACCGCCTGACTCCCGGTCCGGATCGCCGCATGCCCGCCATGTCGGCGGCGCATTGGACCCTCTCCGACCCGCGTGCCAGTTTCGCAAGGGTTGCTTTCAATCGCAAATCATCCGGATGCGGAGAATTTCCATGACCGACACATCGGCGCGGCTGTCGATCGGCTTTTCCTGGATCGGCCACGCGCTGATGCACATCGTGTCGGCCCTGTTCCTGACCGTCGTCCTGGCGCTGGAACGGGAATGGAAGCTGCCCTATGACGAGCTGATCCGGCTGTGGACGCTGGGCGCGCTGATGATCGGCGTCGGCGCGCCGCTGGCCGGATGGCTGGGCGACCGTTGGAGCGAATGCCGGATGATGGCGGTCTTCTTCCTGCTGACCGGGGCGGGGACCATCGCCTGCGGCCTGACGGACGGCCCGGAAGCGTTGCTGTGGGCGCTGGCGGTGCTCGGGCTCGGCTCCTCCATCTACCACCCGGTGGGCATGGCCTGGATGGTCAAGAACGCCACCAACCGCGGCAAGGCGCTGGGCTACCAGGGCATTTTCGGCACCATCGGCATCGCCTCGGCGGCGGTGGTGGCCGGCGGCCTGACGGAATGGCTGGGCTGGCGCTCCGCCTTCCTGATCCCGGGGGCGGTCTGTCTGGGGCTGGGCGTCGTGCTGGCCCTGCTGATCGCGCTGGGCAAGGTCGAGGATCGCCAGGGCGACGTGAAGCCGATCCCCAAGGCGTCGCGCGGCGACGTCATCCGCGCCTTCTTCGTGCTGTCGGTGACGATGGTCTGCGCCGGGCTGATGTTCAACGCCATGCAGGTGGTGCTGCCCAAGCTGTTCGAGGCGCGGCTGAGCGATCTGCTGGGCGGCAGCACGCTGGGCGTCGGCGGCGTGGTGACGGCGGTCTATCTGTTCGCCGCCCTGCCGCAGCTCATCGGCGGGCATCTGGCGGACAAGTACCCGCTGAAGCGCATCTACACCCTGTGCCTGCTGGTCCAGGTGCCGATGATGGCGGCGGTGGCGGTCCTGGCCGATCTGCCGCTGGTCGGTGCCGCGGCGCTGGTCGTCGTCGCCTCGCAGGTGCAGATCCCGGCGGAGAATCTTCTGCTCGCCCGCTACACGCCGGAGAAGCACCGCGGGTTGGCCTATGGCGCCAAGTTCATCCTGTCCTTCGGCGCCGGCCCGCTGGCCGTGCAGCTCGTCGCGCTGGTCTATGAGCGGACGGGCGAGTTCGTCATGCTCTACGTCACGCTGTCGGTGCTGGCGCTTGTCGCCTTCGCGGCGGCGCTTCTGCTGCCGCGCGACCGCGACGTTCCGGCCAAGCCCGCCGCGGCCCCGATGGCGGCGGCGGAGTAACGGTTCACATCCGGCCCGGCGGGCCGGGGTAGGGCGCGTCGCCGGGCAGGTCGGCCACCACCGTGCGTCCCGTCCAGGTGAGAAGCCAGGCGTCGCCGACCCCGGCGGCGCGGATCTCGGCCAGACGGCGCAGGGCGGTCGGGCGATCCTCCGGCGGCAGGACGAGGCGGTGGATGCGGCGGCCATGCACGTCGGCCGCCACGATGCCGGCCTCCGGATGGCCGATCCGCGCGCGCTGCGCCTCCGCCTGTCCACGCTTGGAAAAGCTGCCCGCCACCACAAGGAAGCGCCGTTCGGCGGGGCGCGGCATCGGCGGCAGAGCGGCGATCTCCACCTCCGCCGTCACGGGAAGCGGCGCCGGCGGTGGCGGGGCGGGGAGCGGCGGCGCATCGGTTTCCGGAAGGGGCACCGGCACGCTCTCGGCGCTGCGGGCCACCGGCACGATCACCGGCTTGCAGACATAGCCCCAGGTCAGAACGCGGAAGGTCGCGCAATCCTGCTGCAGCATGGCCGACAGCATGTGGTCGGTGCTGCTCTTGCTGGTGCCGACATACAGCATCCCGTCCACCGCGAAGGACGCGGCGGTCATCGCCACCGGCGCCCCCGCGCAGCCGCCCAACCCCACCAGCGCGGCCGCCGCCACTCCCCGCCTGAGCCGTCCGCTCATGCCCCGTTTCCCCGCCCTGTTCGCGTCCCCACCCATCCTGTGTCAGGGTCGGTGCTATGACCAGCGGAGGTCAATGGAACGGCCAGCGCTCATCCGTTCGCGCCATGCCTACCTCTTGCGTGGTGTCCCTCCGCCCGCCAAGCCTTGCGCGGCGGCGGACGGAGGGACGCCGGCGTCAGGCGGACAGCGCGCGGTCGAGGTCGGCGATGATGTCCTCCACGCTCTCCAGCCCGATGGACAGGCGCAGCACGTCCGGACCGGCGCCCGCCTGGGCCTGGGCCTCCGGCGAGAGCTGGCGGTGCGTGGTCGAGGAGGGGTGGATGATCAGCGACCGGCTGTCGCCGATGTTGGCGAGGTGGCTGAGGAGCTGGACGTTCTCCACCACCTTCACACCGGCGTCAAAGCCGCCCTTGACGCCGAAGGTCAGCACGGCGCCGGCCCCCTTGGGCAGGTACTTCTTGGCCAGCGCGTTGTACTTGGAGGACTCCAGCCCGGCGTAGCTGACCCAGCCCACCGCCGGGTGGCTCTCCAGGAACTGCGCGACCTTCAGCGCGCTGTCGCTGTGGCGCTGCATGCGCAGCGGCAGCGTCTCGATGCCGTTCAGCGTCAGGAAGGCGTTCAGCGGCGCCTGGCTCGGCCCGAGGTCACGGAGACCGACGGCGTGGCCGTGGATGGTGAAGGCCAGATGCCCGAAGGTCTCCTGGAACTTCAGCCCGTGATAGCCGGCGTCCGGCTCCGACAGGGCGGGGAACTTGCCCGACTTGCCCCAGTCGAAGGTGCCGCTGTCGATGACCACGCCGCCGACCGAGGTGCCGTTGCCGGACAGGAACTTCGTGGTCGAATGCACGACCAGCGTGGCGCCCCACTGGATCGGGTTGATCAGGTACGGGGTCGCCAGCGTGTTGTCGACGATCAGCGGAATGCCGGCCTCGTCGGCGATCCTGGCGATGGCCTCAAGGTCGGTGACCACGCCGCCGGGGTTGGCGAGGCTTTCCACGAAGATGGCCTTGGTCTTCGCGGTGATGGCGGCGCGGACGTTCTCCGGCTGGTCGGTGTCCACGAAGATGGACTTCCAGCCGAAGGCGCGCGGGAAGCTGGTGCCGAGCTGGTTGAGCGTGCCGCCGTAGAGCTTGCGCGAGGCGACGATCTCGTCGCCCGGCTCCATCAGCGGGAACAGGGCGAGCAGCTGCGCGGCGTGCCCGGAGGAGGTGGCCGTGGCCCCCGCGCCGCCTTCCAGGTTGGCGAGCCGCTCCTCCAGCACCGACACGGTCGGGTTGGTCAGGCGGGAGTAGATGAAGCCGACCTTCTGGAGGTTGAACAGCGAGGCCGCGTCGTCCACGTCGTCGAAGACGAAGCTGGTGGTCTGGTAGATCGGCGTCTGGCGCGCCCCGGTGGCGGGGTCGGGGGCGGCGCCGGCGTGGATGGCGCGGGTCTCGAAACCGAAGGACTTCTGCTCGCTCATGATGGCTTCCTCTGCTTTTTACATCAGTTTTTTGAAGGATTTGGCCGGTGCGGCCTTCTTGGACGTCAGGATGTTGGAATTGACGCCGATGCGCCCGATCTCGTGGAACAGGCGCTGAAGCTCGATCTTGGGGCAGCGGTTCATGACCACGGTCAGCCCCGCCGCCTCGGCCCGCGCCGCCGCCTCGTCGTTGCGCACGCCGAGCTGCATCCACACCACCTTGGCGCCGATGGCGATGGCCTCGTCCGTGACGCCTGCGGCGGCGGTGGCGTTGCGGAAGACGTCCACCATGTCCGGCGGCTCCGGCAGCTCGGACAGGCTGGCGTAGACCCGCTCGCCGAGGATGGTCTGGCCGGCCAGCTTCGGGTTGACGGGGATGACGCGGTAGCCCTTGTCGCGCAGATACTTCAGCACGATGAAGCTGGCCTTCACCGGGTCGTTCGACGCGCCGACCAGGGCGATGGTCTTCACCCGGTCCAAGACCTGGCGGATGAAGTCGTCGCTGTAGCCGTCGTGCGAGGGGGCGGGGCCGCTCATTGGCCGCACCACACCGCCGGGCGCTTCTGCAGGAAGGCATCGATGCCCTCCTCGGCGTCGCGGGCCAGCATGTTCTCGGTCATCACGCGGGCGGCGTAGGCGTAGGCCTCCTCCACGTCCAATTCGACCTGGCGGTAAAAGGCCTCCTTGCCGATGGCGAGCGTCAGCGGCGACTTCGCGGCGATCTTGCCCGCGGCCTCCGCCACCACGGCGTCGAGCCGGTCGCCGGGCACCGAGCGGTTAACGAGACCGATGCGCGCCGCCTCGTCGGCGCCGATCAGGTCGCCGAGCAGCAGCATCTCCATGGCCGCCTTGCGCCCCACGGCGCGGCTCAGCGCCACCATGGGGGTCGAGCAGAACAGGCCGATGTTCACGCCCGGCGTGGCGAATCGCGCCGTGTCGGCGCAATAGGCGAGGTCGCAGGTGGCGACGAGCTGGCACCCCGCCGCCGTGGCGATGCCGTGGACCTTGGCGATCACCGGCTGGCGGAGGCGGCTGACCGTCAGCATCAGTTTGGAGCACTGGACGAACAGCGATTCATAGGCCGCGCGGTCCGGATTGGCGCGCATCTCCTTCAGGTCGTGCCCGGCGCAGAAGGCCGGCCCGGCCCCGGCCAGCACCACGGCGCGGACCGAGGAATCCTCGTGGATGGCGTCCAGCTGGGCTTGCAGCGCGCCCATCAGTCCGACGGACAGGGCGTTGCGCGCCTGCGGGCGGTTCAGCGTCAGGGTGGCGACTCCGTCACGGTCCTCGCGGAGAACCAGCGGCGCCTCGGCGCCGATCGAGGGTGGGGTGTCCTTCATCGCTGTCCAATCCTCCCGGATGTTTTGATCGTTGGCGGGAACAGTACCCCGACCGCCCCCGCCACGGAACCGGGCGTGTGGTGCGTTCATCTAACGGCGGCAAGGCGGACAACTCAACCTATTTGTTTATTTGGCTTGTAGATTTTTGATTCGGTCGCTCGATAAGATGGTGTGAAATATCCGCCGCCGAGATGCGCTTGGCGGGCCGGACGATGTCCGCCATGATTGCGCATCCATAAGAAAAGCCATGGGTGAGGGAATGAGCGCGCCGGTCGTGTCCGCCGAGGAACTGGAAGCCCTGATTCGCGAGGGTGTGCCGCTCGTCGGCAATTACGGGATCACCATCGAGCAGCTCGGCGCCGGGACCGTGCGCATGAAGCTGCCCTACAACGACAGCTTCGTCCGTCCCGGCGGCACGGTGACCGGGCCGGCGATGTTCGGACTGGCCGACGTGGCGCTCTATGCCGCCGTCCTCAGCCTGATCGGGCGGGTGGAACTGGCGGTGACCACCAGCATGACCATCAACTTCCTGCGCCGCCCGGCGCCGGTTGCCATCACCGCCGACTGCCGGATCCTGAAGATGGGCAAGCGGCTGGCCTACGGCGAGGTCCTGCTGTTCTCCGAGGGCGATCCGGAGCCCGTCGCCCACGCCACCGGCACCTATTCGATTCCGCCGCACGACCCGGTGACGCTAGCGGTATCCGGATACCACGATCCGGAGAGTGCCTGAAAACATCAATGATATCAACGGCTTTGCTTTCACGGTAAAATGATACCGCGATCCTAGATCGTTGATACAAAACGAATATTTTTCCGTTGACAGAGTCCCCGTGCGCTGCGTACAACACCGGCCGCTTCGGCGCCCCGGGGATTGAACGTCCAGTTTCGGTGGCCCGCCGATCCACGTTTAGTCAACGAGTGTGGCGATGAAGACCTTCAATCTGAAGCCGACCGACATCGAGAAGAAGTGGTACGTCGTCGATGCCGACGGCCTCGTTCTCGGCCGGCTTGCCAGCATCCTGGCGAACATCCTGCGCGGCAAGAACAAGCCGACCTTCACCCCGCACATGGATTGCGGCGACCATGTCGTCGTGATCAACGCGGAGAAGGTCAAGCTGACCGGCAACAAGCGCCAGGACGACATCTTCTACTGGCACACCGGTTATCCGGGCGGCATCAAGGGCCGTTCCAAGGGCCAGATCCTGGACGGCAAGTACCCGGAGCGCGTGATCGAGAAGGCCGTGGAGCGCATGGTTCCGCGCGGTCCGCTCGGCCGCAAGGTGATGACCCACCTGAAGGTCTACAAGGGCGCCGCCCACCCGCACGAGGCGCAGCAGCCGGTCGCTCTCGACGTTGCGGCCATGAACCCGAAGAATAAGCGGAGCGCGTAATCCAATGGCTCAGGTTACCACCACCCTTTCCGGCCTGAAGGACATCGCTGCCGCTCCGGCCGCCGCCTCCGCCGAAGTGGTCGCCCCGAAGCTGGACGCCCAGGGCCGCGCCTACGCCACCGGCAAGCGCAAGGACGCCGTCGCCCGCGTGTGGATCAAGCCGGGCTCCGGCAAGATCGTCATCAACGGCCGCGACCAGGAAGTCTACTTCGCCCGCCCCGTGCTGCGCATGATGATTGCCCAGCCGTTCGGCATCACCGACCGCGCCGACCAGTTCGACGTGATGGTCACGGTGGCCGGCGGTGGTCTGTCCGGCCAGGCCGGCGCGGTCCGTCACGGCATCTCCAAGGCGCTGACCTACTTCGAGCCGGCGCTCCGTCCGCCGCTGAAGGCCGCCGGCTTCCTGACCCGCGACGCCCGCGTCGTCGAGCGTAAGAAGTACGGCAAGGCCAAGGCCCGCCGCAGCTTCCAGTTCTCGAAGCGCTAAAGCCTACCGCGGACCCGCGTTACTGCTGTACAAGCGAGGGGCGTCCCGACGGGGCGCCTCTTTCTTGTTTCAGGTCTGTTTCACTCGTCTTCACCGTTCCGTGCCCATCCCCGTGCGTCAAAAGGAACAGCGTCCATGGCCAACAGCACTTCCCCCATCCGCGTCGGCATTCTCGGTGCGTCCGGTTACACCGGCGCCGAGCTGGTGCGCATGCTTCTCCGCCATCCCGGCGTGGAGATCTGCGCGCTGACGGCCGAGCGACAGGCGGGGAAGCCCATGGCGGAGGTGTTCCCGCATCTGGGCCAGTTCAACCTGCCCGGCCTCGTGAAGATCGAGGAGGTCGCCTGGGACAAGCTGGACGCCGTCTTCTGCGCCCTGCCGCACGGCACGACGCAGGAGGTCATCGCCGGCCTGCCGCGCCACATCAAGGTGGTGGACCTGTCCGCCGATTTCCGCCTGTCCGATCCCGCCGAATACGCCACCTGGTACGGGCATGAACACCGCGCCGTTGACCTCCAGAAGGAGGTCGCCTACGGCCTGACCGAGTTCAACCGTCAGGGCGTGCGCAAGGCGCGCGTGGTCGCCAACCCCGGCTGCTACCCCACCTGCTCGCTGCTGGCCCTGCTGCCGCTGCTGATGGACGAGATGATCGAGCCGGGCGGCATCGTCATCGACGCCAAGTCGGGCGTCTCCGGCGCCGGGCGCGACGCCAAGCAGCAGAACCTCTTCACCGAGGTGTCGGAGGGCTTCAACGCCTACGGCGTCGGCCATCACCGCCACATGCCGGAGATCGAGCAGGAGCTGCGGCTGGCCGCCGGGCGCCCGGTGACGGTCAGCTTCACCCCGCACCTCGTCCCGATGAACCGCGGCATGATGGCAACGATCTACGTCCGCATGGCCGACGGGGTCACCGCCGACGACCTGCGCGCCACCCTGACGGCGCGCTACGAATCGGAGCCCTTCGTGAACGTCACGGCGGCGGGCATCGCCCCGGCGACCCGCCACGTCCGCGCCTCCAACCAGGCGCTGATCGGCGTCTTCCCCGACCGCACCCCGCGCGGCGCCATCATCGTCTCGGTCATCGACAATCTGGTGAAGGGCGCCTCCGGCCAGGCCATCCAGAACATGAACGTCATGTTCGGCCTGGGCGAGACGACCGGCCTGGAGCAGGCCCCGCTGTTCCCGTGACCGAAGAGAAACAGCCTGAGGAAAAACTGCCTGCGATGTCCGGCCTGATATTGCCCTTCCAGGGCACGCATCCGAAGATCGACCCCAGCGTCTATGTGGCGCCGACGGCCTCGGTCATCGGCGACGTGGAGATCGGGCCGGGCAGCAGCGTCTGGTTCGGTTGCACGATCCGCGGCGACGTGAACGAGATCCGAATCGGTGCCCGGACCAACATCCAGGACGGTACCGTCATCCACGTCGCTTCGGCGGGGCAGGGGACCTACATCGGAGACGACGTGTCGATCGGCCACATGGCCCTGTTGCACGCCTGCACGCTGGAGAGTGGCTGCTTCATCGGCATGCAGGCCTGCGTCATGGACGGCGCCTACGTCGAGTCGGGGGCCATGGTGGCCGCCGGGGCCTTGGTGACCCCCGGCAAGCGTGTGGCCGCGGGGCAACTTTGGGCCGGAAGTCCCGCAAGACCCATGCGTGCACTTACGGAAAAGGACACATCTTTCTTCCCGGTAAACGTCCGGAACTACGTGCGGCTTGCTCAAATCTACAGAGAGGGCTAATACCTCTTTAGTGCGTCGCAGCACTGTGGCATACTAGCAACAGTGACACCGGCACGAAACGTGTAGGACTTCCGAAGGGTATGTTTGTACGTGGACAAACCCCACATGTTTCGCGTTTTGTCACGTTACATGCACGCGATAAGTCCTATCGTTTGTGCGATTCGTCCTCCGCGAACCAAGCGGTAGGGAGTGTGTCTCTAAGGGAGTGGAGAAATGAACAGCTTCTTCCGCGCTACCATGGCCGTCGTGCCGGCCGCCGTCGTCGCTTTCGGCCTGACCGCCGGGGCTCAGGCCCAGAGCGCCGACACCGCCGAGTGGTGCAACCCGGTCATCGGCTGGAACGACACCCCGGTCCGCACGGCGGATGGCGGCTACGCCACCCACCAGGGCAGCTACAAGTGCCCGCCGGCCGCCGCTCCGGCGGTTGCCCCGGCCCCGGCCGCCCGCGCCCAGACCGAATACCTCGTGTTCTTCGACTGGGATAAGGCCAACGTCACCCCGGCCGCCGATCGCGTGATCGGCGATGCGGCCGCCGCCATCGGCAAGGGCGCCAACGCCCGCGTCCATGTCGTCGGCCACACCGACACCTCGGGTTCGCCGGCCTACAACCAGCGTCTGTCGGTGCGTCGCGCCGAGGCGGTGAAGCAGGCCCTCGTCTCCAAGGGCATCGCCGCCGGCGCCATCACCACCGAGGGCAAGGGCGAGAGCCAGCTCCTGGTGCAGACCGGCCCGAACGTCCGCGAGCCGTCCAACCGTCGTGCGCAGATCCTGCCGCGCGGTGCGAACGCCCCGTCGTCGTAAGGCGCAGGTTCCCTTTCGGGACACGGAGCCCCGGACCTCGGTCCGGGGCTTTCGCCGACCAAGGAAAAGGCCCCGGACCAATGGTCCGGGGCCTTTTCTTTTCAGCCGTCCCTTTCGGTCCGGACATCCGGAGAGCGGCGGACCGCTCCCGGACGCGGGACATCAGACCCTGGTATCAGAGCCGGAAGGTCAGACGATGCGCACCTTGGCGTAGGAGCCGGGCGCGTCCTCCAGGACGGGCAGGCCGCCCTTGGCCGGGTCGCGCGCCGGGACCTTGCCGTTGGAGAAGGTGGAGACCCAGTTGTTCCACTCCGGCCACCAGGAGCCGGGGGTCTGCTCCGACGAGGCCAGCCAGTCGTCGGACGCCTTCGGCAGCTTGGCGTTGGTCCAGTAGCAGTACTTGCCGGCGGCCGGCGGGTTCACCACGCCGGCGATGTGGCCGGAGGCCGCCAGCACGAACTTCACCGGGCCGGAGAACAGGTGGGCGCCCATGTAGGTGGACTTCCACGGCGCGATGTGGTCTTCGCGGGCCGACAGGAAGAAGGACGGGGTCTTGACGTTGCGCAGGTCGATCGGCACGCCGCCCAGCGACACCCCGCCCGGCTGCGCCAGAAGGTTCTTCTGGTACATGTTGCGCAGATAGAAGCTGTGCATCGCCGCCGGCATGCGGGTCGAATCGCTGTTCCAGTAGAGCAGGTCGAACGGGAACGGGTCCTTGCCGAGCAGGTAGTTGTTCACCACGAACGACCAGATCAGGTCGTTGGCGCGCAGCATGTTGAAGGTGGTCGCCATCTTCGAGCCGTCCAGGTAGCCCTGCTGGGCCATCTGGCTCTCGATCATGGTGAGCTGCTCCTCGTCGATGAAGACCGACAGCTCGCCGGCTTCGGTGAAGTCCAGCATGGTGGTGAAGAAGGTGGCCGACTTGATGCGGTCGTCCTTCTTGGCGGCCATGTAGGACAGGGTGGAGGCCAGCAGCGTGCCGCCCAGGCAGTAGCCGATGGCGTTCACGTCCTTCTCGCCGGTCACCTTCTCGATGGCGTCCAGAGCGGCCAGGACGCCCTCGAACATGTAGTCCTCGAAGCCCTTCTGGGCCAGCTTCTCATCCGGGTTCACCCAGGACAGGACGAAGACGCTGTGGCCCTGGTCCACCGCCCACTTGATGAAGCTGTTCTTCTCGCGCAGATCCAGGATGTAATACTTGTTGATCCAGGGCGGCACGATCATCAGCGGCCGCTTGTTCACCTCCGGCGTGGTCGGGGTGTACTGGATCAGCTGCATCAGGTCGGTCTGGAAGACGACCTTGCCCGGGGTCACGGCGATGTTCTTGCCGACCTGGAAGGCGTCGTAATCGGTCATGGAGATGCGCAGCTCGCCCTTGCCGCGCTCCAGGTCCTTCAGAAGGTGCTCCAACCCCTTCACGAGGTTCTCGCCGCCCGTCTCGATGGTCGTGCGCAGCACCTCCGGGTTCGTCATGACGAAGTTGGAGGGCGCCATCGCGTCGACGAACTGGCGGGTGTAGAAGTCGACCTTCTTGGCCGTGTGGTCGTCCAGGCCGTCCACCCCGTTGACCGTGGACTGCATCCACCGCGCCGACAGCAGGTAGGACTGCTTGATGAAGTCGAACAGGGTGTTCTCGTCCCAGGCCGAATCCTTGAAGCGGCGGTCGTCCTTCGCCGGGGCGATGACCGGCTGGGCCTCCTGGCCGAAGAAGCGCTGGGTGGTGCGCTGCCACAGGGTCAGGTAGTCCTGCCACAGCGTCATCTGCGCCTTCATCAGCTTGGCCGGGTCGGCCATCATGCGCGTGGTCATTTCCAGGAACGCATGGCCGACGCCCATCGGGTCGGGGTTCTTCGCGCCGACGCCGTCCGAGGCCTGACGGGACAGGAATTCGGTGACCAGCCGCTGGCTCTGCTCGGCGATGCGGGTCATCGCCCGCGACATCTCCACCGGGTCGGGAAGCTTGACGTCAGGGGCCTGGTTTTCGGCCATTGGTGCGGTCCTTCTTCTTTAGGCGAGTTTTAGGCTTCAGGAGGGACGTTGTGCGGTTTATACAGTGCCTGCCGGAAGTCTGTTCGGTCGGAGTGCGGTCCGGTCCTGGCATCGCGACCTGGTTATGCCATGTCCGTTCGAGCCGGGGTCCGTCATACACCTCTCGTATGAAGATTTCATTTCGCCCACCACCGTTCAAGCGGCTGGATGGGTTCGGATGTGGGGTTCGCAGAATGGAAACGGGTATCCGACGCGGCTTGGTTGCGAAGGCAGGCCGCCTGGGGCCGGCCCTGTCCGTCCTGGTTGTTTTCGCCCTGCCGGCCTGCAGCGACCGCGTGCTCGACACGGGGCTGGTCGGCGCCGTGACCGGTCGCGACGTGCCCAGCCAGGAATCGCCGGTGCGCGGCATGTCCGGCGCGAACCGGGAATACCCCAACCTCGGCACCGTCCCGCCGCGCCCCACCGACCTGCGGACGGAGGCGCAGCGCCAGCAGGATCTGGACCGTCTGGCCCAGGACCGCGCCGCCGCCAAGACCATGCTGCCGACCCCCATGGACGTTCCCCCGCCGCCGGACATCACGCCTGGACAGCCAAGCGCCGGGAAGCCCGCCGCCGGAAAGCCCAATTGAGGGCCGGGGTGTAGCAAAGGGCGGGCGCCGCCAGTAATCCGTAAGTATACCTATGCGGAGCGTCCTTCGGCCTTTGATGGCGTCCCATGGAAGGAAAGGGACGCGCCGGTCTTGGCCCGGTCGATGCGCAGTTACGAAGGCGGTGGCGCGGACCACGGAGCACCCATTGCTGCTGCCAAGGTGGAAAAACTACGTCTTGCGGCGGCGGGTCCGCAACAGATTTTCAAACTGCGACTATTTGGCGCGTCGGCTTCGCTTCAGGTTGGGAGGGCTCCCCGGCCTGCCGGCCATGGCGCGCGGCCATGGCGTCGCGGCATGACCGCCCTGCGCCGCCCGTGGTTGCCGGAAATTATAAGGCGCCCTTACAATAAGGGATGCTTGATGAATCCCCCTTCGGAATGATCCTGATCGACTGCGCGCGGCTTCTGCGCGCGCGGTTCGACCGTGCCCTGGACGACGCCCGGCTCGGCCTCACGGCGGGGGAGGCGCGGGCACTGGTTTATGTCTGCCGCCACCCCGGCTCGCGCCAGACGGTGCTGGCGACCCACATGTGGGTTGAGCCGATGACCCTGGTCGGCTTCCTCGACCGTCTGGAGGCGCGCGGGCTGGTGGTTCGCGAGCCGGACCCGGCGGACCGCCGCGCCAAGATCGTCCAGCCGACCCCGCAGGCCGAGCCGCTGGCGCTCCAGGTCCTGGAGGCCTTCCGCACCGAGCGTGAGTCGGCCATGGCCGACCTCTCGGCGGAGGAGATCGAGCAGCTCAAGGACATGCTGGCCCGCCTGCGCAACCGCATGATCGCCGACGATCGCGGCGGGGCCGGCCAATGAGCCGCCCGCCCGTCCAGGCCGACGCGCCCGCCATGACGGAGACGCGGACGGCCGTCATCGGAACGCTGATCGTCACGCTGGGTCCGCTCAGCCTCGCGCTCTACACGCCGGCCCTGCCGATGCTGGTGGAGGCGTTTCAGTCCACCCCGGCGGCGCTGAAGCTGACGCTCTCCGTCTATTTCTTCGGCTTCGCCTTTTCGCAGCTCGCCTGCGGGCCGCTGTCCGACGCCTACGGTCGGCGGCCGGTCGCCCTGGCCTTCTTCGTCACCTATGTCCTGGGCAGCGTGGTGGCGGCGCTGTCGGGCAGCATCGAGTGGCTGCTGGTCGGGCGGGCCCTGCAGGGCATCGGGGCGGCGGCGGGCATCGCCATCTCCCGCGCCATCGTCCGCGACCAATTCACCGGTCAGCGGTCTGCGCGCATCCTGAACCTGATCGGCCTGATGCTGGCCATCGTGCCGGCGGTGGCGCCGACGCTCGGCGGGGTGATCCTGGGCACGGTGGGCTGGCACGCCATCTTCGTGGTGATGACGCTCTACGGCATCGCCGTGCTGACCGTCTTCGCGCTGGGCACGGCGGAGACCAACCGGACGCGCGACCGTTCGGCGGCGCGGCCCGGGCCGGTGATCCGCAACTACCGGACCCTGCTGACCGACCGGCGCTTCATGCGGGCGGGGCTGGTGCTCGGCACGACGCTGGGCGGCCTCTACACCATGGCGGCGCTGCTGCCCTTCGTGATGATCGAGCGGGTGGGGCTGAGCCCGACCGTCTTCGGCTTCGCCATGCTGCTGCAGACCGGCTCCTACACGCTGGGGGCGACGCTGGCCGGGCGGCTGCTGCGCCGGGTGGACGCGATGCGGCTGATCCCCTACGGGCTGGCCTGCGTGGCCGTGGGCGGGCTCGGCTTCGCCCTGGCGCCCCTGACCGGCGACCCGACCGTGGCGAGCGTGATGGGGCCGACCGCGGTCTGGGCCTTCGGCATCGCCCTGGTCATGCCCGGGGCGACCAGCGACGCCCTGGCCGGCTTCCCCCGCATGGCGGGAGCGGCCTCGGCGCTGATCGGCTTCATGCAGATCGGCGGCGGGCTGGCGGGCACCGCGGTGGCCGCCCTGTTCGCCGATCCCTACACCGCGACGACGGCCATCATGCCGGGCCTCGCCCTGCTGTCGCTGCTGTCCTACGGGCTGCTGCGCGTCCCGGCGTCCCGGCGCGGCCACCCGGCCAAGCCCGCCCGGCCGGAGGACCTGGAGGTCGCCGTGGACCCCGTCGCCCTGATCGGCGCCGGCGGGGAGGAGATCGAGGAGGCACTGCACCAGCGCCGGGCCTCCGGTCGCAAGGGAGGCTGAAGACGGGCTTGGGCGTCCGGGATGCCTTGGGCAGCGCAGGAATGCGTCCGGACGCGAATTTTACCTCGCTTCTGAAGATGCGGGGCGGTAGATAAGTGGTCCCGGTCCGCAAATATGGGTTCGTGGCGTGGCCGGACAAGGCTTCGGAGCGTCCATGAGCGATTCAGAATTCCACCGGATCAAGCGGCTTCCGCCCTACGTCTTCGCCGAAGTGAACGCCATGAAGGCGCGAGCCCGAGCTGCCGGCGAGGACATCATCGACCTCGGCATGGGCAACCCGGACCAGCCGACGCCCCAGCACATCGTCGACAAGCTGATCGAGGCCGTGCGCGATCCCAAGACGCACCGCTATTCGAACTCCCGCGGCATCCCCGGCCTGCGCAAGGCGCACGCGGCCTATTACAAGCGCCGCTTCAACGTGGACGTCGACCCGGAGTCGGAGTGCATCGTCACCATCGGCTCGAAGGAGGGCCTGGCCAACCTCGCCCAGGCGATCACCAGCCCCGGCGACATCATTCTGGTGCCGAACCCCAGCTACCCGATCCATCCCTTCGGCTTCATCCTGGCCGGCGCCTCGGTGCGCCATCTGCCGGTGGGGCAGGCCAACGGCACCTCCACCGACATCGACAGCTTCATGATCATGCTGGAGCGCGCCGTGCGCCACAGCGTGCCGAAGCCGCTGGCGCTGGTGCTGAACTACCCGTCCAACCCGACGGCGGAGGTGGTGGGGCTCGACTTCTACCGCCCGATCGTCGAGTTCTGCCGCAAGCACGGCATCTACATCCTGTCGGATCTGGCCTACGCCGAGGTCTTCTTCGATGGTGACCCGCCGCCCTCGATCCTGGAGATCCCGGAGGCGCGCGAGGTGGCCGTCGAGTTCACCTCGATGTCGAAGACCTATTCGATGGCCGGCTGGCGCATCGGCTTCGCCACCGGCAACAAGAAGCTCATCACCGCGTTGGCCCGCATCAAGTCGTATCTGGACTACGGCGCCTTCACGCCGATCCAGGTCGCCGCGACGGCCGCGCTGAACGGCCCGCAGGATTGCGTGGAGCAGGTGCGCACCATGTACCGCCAGCGCCGCGACGTGATGATCGAGGGGCTGGCCTCGGCCGGCTGGACGGTGCCGAGCCCGTCGGCCTCGATGTTCGCCTGGGCGCCGATCCCGGAGCCTTTCGCCCATCTCGGCTCGCTGGAATTCTCCAAGCTGCTGCTGCAGGAGGCCAAGGTGGCCGTGGCGCCGGGCGTCGGCTTCGGCGAATACGGCGACGGCCATGTCCGTCTGGCGCTGGTGGAGAACGTCCACCGCATCCGCCAGGCGACCCGCAACATCAAGGAGTTCTTCCGCTCCAACGCCGCCGGTGCGGCGGCGAGCAAGGACCCGGCGGCGCGCGCCGCCCTCCTCGACCCGGAGAAAGCGAAAGTCTGATGTCCGACTCCCACAAAACAGGCCCCCTGAAAATCGCCGTCGCGGGCCTGGGCACGGTCGGCGCGGGCGTTCTGAAGCTTCTGGAGCGGCAGGCCGACCTGATCGAGCAGCGCTGCGGCCGCCGCATCGAGGTGGTGGCGGTCAGCGCCCGCTCGCGCGGCAAGGATCGCGGCGTCGACCTGTCGGCGGTCGAGTGGCACGACGATCCGGTGGCGCTCGCCGCCCATCCCGGCGTGGATGTAGTGGTCGAGCTGATCGGCGGGTCCGAGGGGCCGGCGAAGGAGACGGTCGAGCTGGCGCTGGAGCGGGGGCGCCACGTCGTCACCGCCAACAAGGCGCTGCTCGCCCATCACGGCACCGCGCTCGCGGCCAAGGCGGAGGCCGCCGGCCTCGCCATCGGATTCGAGGCGGCGGTGGCCGGCGGCATCCCGATCATCAAGGGGCTGCGCGAGGGGCTGGCGGGCAACCGGGTGTCGGAGGTGCACGGCATCCTCAACGGCACCTGCAACTACATCCTGACCGAGATGCGCACCACCGGCCGCGACTTCGCGGACGTGCTGGCCGATGCGCAGAAGCTGGGCTACGCGGAAGCCGACCCGAGCTTCGACATCGACGGCGTGGACGCGGCGCACAAGCTGGCGATCCTGACGTCGGTGGCTTTCGGCACGCCGGTGGACTTCCAGAACGTCCATGTCGAGGGCATCCGCCACGTCTCGGCCGTCGACTTCGACTACGCCGACGCGCTCGGCTACCGGATCAAGCTGCTGGGCATCGCCCGGCGCACCGATCACGGGATCGAGCAGCGCGTGCACCCCTGCATGGTGCCGAAGGCGGCGCCCATCGCGGCGGTGGACGGCGTGTTCAACGCCGTGATCGCCCAGGGCGACTTCGTCGACCGCGTGCTGTTCGTCGGCCGCGGCGCCGGCGAGGGGCCGACGGCCTCGGCCGTGGTCGCCGACCTGATCGACATCGCCCGCGGCCGCTCCACCCCCACCTTCGGCGTGCCGGCGGCCCAGCTTTCCGAGGCCCAGCCGTCGCCGATGGAGGCCCGCCGGGGGTCGTACTACGTACGCCTGATGGTCGTGGACCGCCCCGGCGTGATAGCGGATGTTGCGGCGGCCATGCGCGACCAGAACGTCTCCATGGAGCAGTTCCTGCAGCGCGGGCGCGCCCCCGGCGAAGCGGTGCCGGTGGTCCTGACCACCCATGACACCGACGAGGCGGCCATGCAGCGCGCGCTTGCCACCATCGCCGCCAAGGAGTCGGTGGTCGAGCCGCCGCGCATGATCCGCATCGAACAGTTTTGACCGAACCATAGAAGAACCGAGCATCGATTCGGGGGAGAACAACCAATGTCCGTTCATGTCGACCTGTCCGGTATGGACCGGAACCTGGCTCTGGAAGCCGTCCGCGTCACCGAGGCCGCCGCGCTGTCCGCGTCGCTGCTGATGGGCCGCGGTGACGAGAAGCTTGCCGACCAGGCCGCGGTCGACGCCATGCGCCAGGCGCTCAACACCCTCTACATCGACGGCACCGTCGTGATCGGCGAGGGCGAGCGCGACGAGGCGCCCATGCTCTACATCGGCGAGAAGGTCGGCGCCGGCATCGGCCGCGGACCGAAGGTCGACATCGCGCTCGACCCGCTGGAAGGCACCACCATCTGCGCCACCGGCGGCCCGAACTCGCTGGCCGTCATCGCCATGGCGGACGAGGGCGGCTTCCTGAACGCTCCGGACGTCTACATGGACAAGATCGCCGTCGGCTCCGGCCTGCCGGAAGGCGTGGTCGATCTCGACGAGACGCCGGCCAACAACCTCAAGGCCCTGGCCAAGGCCAAGGGCACCGAGGTGCAGGAACTGCTGGTCTGCATCCTGAACCGTCCGCGCCACGCCGAGCTGATCGCCCGCGTCCGCGAGGCCGGCGCGCGCATCATGCTGATCAACGACGGCGACGTCTCGGGCGTGATCGCCACCAGCCAGGTCGGCACCGGCGTCGACATGTATGTCGGCTCCGGCGGCGCGCCGGAGGGCGTTCTGGCCGCGGCGGCGCTGCGCTGCATCGGCGGCCAGTTCCAGGGCCGTCTGTTGTTCCGCAACGACGACGAGAAGGCCCGCGCCGCCCGCTGGGGCGTCAAGGACCTCAACAAGAAGTACAGCCTGACCGAGCTGGCCAGCGGCAACGTCATGTTCGCCGCGACCGGCGTCACCGACGGCGCCATGCTGCGCGGCGTCCGCCGCTTCCCCGGCGGGGCGACGACCCATTCGGTGATCATGCGCTCCAAGTCGGGCACCGTGCGCTACGTCGAGGCGCACCACAACCTGCAGCGCAAGCCGAGCATGGCCTGAGGCCGGGCAAGGAAAAAAAGGGGCGCGCGGTGGCCTGCCGCGCGCCCCTTTCCTTTTCTCGCGACTACAGACCCTTCCGCCGCCGTCCCTCGGCGTCGGCGGCCTTCATGGCGGCCAGCACGCGTCGCGGGGTGATCTCGTGCGGCTCGTTGTGGATGGTCTCGCCCTCCGCGCAGGCCCGCTCCGCCGCCAGCAGAAGCCGGTCGTCGGACACGTCGCCAAGGCCGATCTCGGCCAGCGTCGTCGGCAGCCCGACCGCCTTGCAGAAGCCGTAGACCTCGTCCAGCACCGCCGGCGGCCGGTCGGTCAGGATCAGCAGCGTCAGCGTGCCGAAGGCGACCTTCTCGCCGTGCCAGTAATGGTGCGTTTCCTCCAGGACGGTCAGGCCGTTGTGGACGGCGTGCGCCGCCGCCAGCCCGCCGCTCTCGAAGCCCAGCCCGCTCAGCAGCGTGTTGGCCTCGACGATGCGCTCCAGCGCTGGGGTGACCACGCCCTGTTCGCAGGCCGATTTGGCGAGCACGCCATACTCCAGCAGCGTGTCGTAGCACAGCCGGGCCAGGGCGAAAGCGGTCATCGGGCCGACGCGCCCGGTCATGTTGCCGCCGCGCTTGATGCGGCAGTCCTCCGCCTCGAACCAGGTGGACAACGCGTCGCCCATGCCGGAGACGAGGAAGCGCACCGGGGCGTTCGCCACCACGCCGGTGTCGACCAGGACAAGCTCCGGGTTGCGCGGCAGCACGAGGTAGCGCTTGAAGGCGCCTTCCGGCGTGTAGATCACCGACAGGGCGCTGCACGGCGCGTCGGTGGAGGCGAGCGTCGGGACGATGGCGGTGCGCGCGTCCAGCGCGTGGGCGACCGCCTTGGCGGTGTCGAGCGCCTTGCCGCCACCGATGCCGGCCACGGTGTCGGCGCCCATGGCGCGGGCGATGCCGACCAGCCGGTCGATCTCCTCGTCGGAGCATTCGCCCCGGAATTCCTGGATGTTCAGGTCGACGCGCCCGGCGGCGGCGTCAACCAGCCGGCCCTTGAGCGTCTTCAGGACGAAGCCGTCGGTGATGGCCAGAACCGTCTTGCCCAGCCGGGCCAGATCCTCCCCAAGGTTGTCGAGGGCGCCGTTGCCCTGAACGTAGCGGGCTGGAAAGATCGCCGTGGTGATCATGGTTCCCTCCTCCGCGTGATGATGATCACAGTGGAGCAGGACGATTCTCCACCCGCAATGACCTGCCTCAAGTTGCGGTGCGGCAAGTGGTCCTGCCACCTTTGCGTACAGACGCGACGGTGGCGGCGCGGTCGGCGGTCCCCATCCGCTGGCCCGCTTGTCCCCCATCTGCTATGGCTTCGGCCTTTCCGATCCGTGGCATTCTGGGCAGCATGACCGACACCGTTCCCCCCTTCCTGAACGTCGCCCATTCCCTGTCCGGCAAGCGCTGGCAGGCGCGGCCCTACGACGAGCGGCTGGCCTGGGGGCTGGCGCAGGGGCGCGGGCTGCCGGAGATCGTCGGAAGGGTGCTCGCCGCCCGCGGGGTGACGGAGGAGGCCTGCGACGGCTTCCTGAACCCGACGCTGAAGGCGCTGCTGCCCGACCCCTCCCGCTTCAAGGACATGGACGTCGCGGCGGAGCGCATCGCCCGCGCGATCATGGACGGCGAGCCGGTGGCCGTCTTCGGTGACTACGACGTGGACGGGGCCACCTCCTCCGCGCTTCTGCGGCGCTTTTTCCGGGCGGTGGGGGCCGACCTGCGGATCTACGTGCCCGACCGCATGAAGGAGGGCTACGGTCCCAATGGTCCGGCGCTGCTGCGGCTGAAGGCCGAGGGCGTGCGGCTGGTGGTGACGGTCGATTGCGGAATCTCCGCCTTCGCGGCGCTGGAGGCGGCGGCGGAGGCCGGGCTGGAGGTGGTGGTGCTTGACCATCACGCGGCGGAACCGCGCCTGCCGCCGGCCGTCGCCCTCGTCAACCCGAACCGGCTGGACGAGGACGGCGCCTACCGGACGCTGTGCGCGGCGGGGGTGACCTTCCTGACCGTGGTGGCGGTGAACCGGGCGCTGCGCGGCGCCGGATTCTACGCGGGCCGGAACGAGCCGAACCTGATGGAGTGGCTCGACCTCGTGGCGCTGGGCACGGTGTGCGACGTGGTTCCCCTGACCGGGCTGAACCGGGCGCTGGTGGCGCAGGGGCTGAAGGTGATGGCGCGGCGCGCCAACCCCGGCCTGTCCGCCCTGTCCGACGTCGCCGGGGTCAAGGAGAAGCCGGACGCCTACCACGCCGGCTTCGTGCTCGGCCCGCGGGTCAACGCCGGCGGGCGGGTCGGCGCGTCGGACCTCGGGGCGCGCCTGCTCTCCACCGACGACCCCATGGAGGCGATGGAACTGGCCCAGAAGCTGGAGGCCCACAACGCCGAGCGCCGCGCGGTGGAGCAGGGCGTGCTGGCCGACGCCATGGCCCGGCTCGAAGAACACGCCGAGGAGCTGGCCGAGCTGGTCTTCGTGGCGGGGGAGGGCTGGCATCCCGGCGTCATCGGCATCGTCGCCAGCCGTCTGAAGGAGCGCTACAGCCGCCCCGCCTGCGTCATCGCGCTGGAGGAGGGGGCGGACGGCACGGTGATCGGCAAAGCTTCGGGCCGCTCGGTGCGCGGGGTCGATCTCGGGGCGGCGGTGATCGCGGCGCGTCAGGAAGGGCTGCTGATGGCCGGCGGCGGACACCGCATGGCGGCGGGTTTCACCGTGGCGGGGAACAAGCTGGCCGACCTCCAGGCCTTCCTGACCGGCCGCGTCGCCGAACAGGTCGCCGCGGCCCCGCTGGTGCCGACGCTGGAACTGGACGGCGCGCTGTCCGTGGGGGCGGCGAACGCCGCGTTGGTGGACCGGTTGAACCAGCTCGGTCCCTTCGGCACCGGCAACGCCGAGCCGCGCTTCGCCGTCACCGATGCCCGCGTGGTGCGGGCGGACGTGGTCGGGGCGAATCACGTCCGCTGCATCCTGCAGGGCGGCGACGGCGCCCGGCTGAAGGCCATCGCCTTCCGCGCGCTGGACAGCGAAATGGGAAAAGCCCTGCTGATGGGCCGCGGATCGCCCTTCCACCTCGCCGGCGTCCTGCGCATCGACCGCTGGAACGGGGCGGAGGGAGTCCAGCTGCTGATCGACGACGCCGCACCTTCGCAAACCATGTGAATGCAAACAAATTCGACGCGGTGACGGTGCATGGGGGGCATACGCGAACGGGGTAGAAAGGAGTTGGAAAAAACGCTTGCGCTCGGCCCGTCATCCCATTAGTAATCCCGCCACGCCAACGACGTCCCCATCGTCTAGAGGCCTAGGACACCGCCCTTTCACGGCGGCGACAGGGGTTCGAATCCCCTTGGGGACGCCACCTTCTCACAGGTTGGCACCGGTTTCGAAAGCTCAGCCCTTGGCTGAGCTTTTGTCGTTTCAGGTGAACTTTTCCAGTCCTTTGCCGGCTGCGGGCAGCCCGACCGGCGTGACGTGGCCGCCAACGTCTCCCGCCCGCTGAAATAGCGCCAAGCGGCGGTTTCCAGGGGCGACCCCGTGGACTACCGTTCCTCACGCCCTCCGACAGGGCCAAGGGAACGGGAGACATCCATGACCATTCCGACAACACGCCTTCCTTCGGGAACCGCCGTGCCGGTGCTCGGCCAGGGCACTTGGTACATGGGCGAGGACAGCCGCGACCGCGCGCGGGAGGTGGCGGCGCTGCGGCTCGGCCTCGACCTCGGCATGACGCTGATCGACACGGCGGAAATGTACGCCGACGGCGGGGCGGAGGAGGTGGTCGGCGAGGCCATCGCCGGGCGCCGCGACGAGGTGTTTCTGGTCAGCAAGGTGCTGCCGATGAACGCCAGCCGCCGCGGCACCGTCGCCGCCTGCGAACGCAGCCTGACGCGCCTGCGCACCGACCGCATCGACCTGTATTTGCTGCATTGGCGCGGCAGCCACGACTTCTCCGAGACGATCGCGGCCTTCGACACGCTGATGCGCGACGGCAAGATCGGCGGATGGGGCGTCAGCAACCTCGATCTTCAGGACATGGAGGAACTGGTCGGCGCGCCGGGCGGGGAGGGCGTGCAGGCCAACCAGCTTCTCTACAACCTGACCCGCCGCGGCATCGAATACGACCTGCAGCCCTGGTGCCGGGGGCGGGGAATTCCGATCATGGCCTATTCGCCCATCGAGCAGGGGCGGATGCTGCGCCACCCGGAGCTTCGCCGCATCGCCGACCGGCACGGCGTGACGCCGGCGCAGGTTGGGCTGGCTTGGCTGCTCCGCCAGGATGGAGTGATCACCATCCCCAAGGCGTCGGACCCCGCCCATGTTCGCGACAACCGGGCCGCCGCCGACCTGCGGCTCGACGGCCAAGACCTCGCGGACCTCGACCGGGCCTTCCCGCCACCGCGCGGACCGCGCCCGCTGGAGATGCTGTAACGCGGCGAAGCGCCGCGCTTGCGGTGGCGGACTCGATTTCCTCGGCCGAATGGCCTATCTATGCTGCATTGCGGAATCAGGGATGCCTGGGTCCGCTCTGCGGCTCATCTGGGAATCGAAGCATGCTCGCCATCGTTCTTCTGTCCATGCTGCTGTCGGGCTTCGCCATCGTCGTGGCGCGGATCCTGACCGCTGAGGTCGCCGCCGCCGGCATGCCGGTCCGCGATCCCTGGTCGCCCGGTCATCTCCGTCGGGTCAAGAAGGCGCGCAAGGCGCAGGAGGAGATCGAGGGCGGCCCGTCCTGGGCGTCGTTCCCCCGCGCGCTCTGACCTCCTCCCCCAACGGTCCCTCCCCAAAAGCAGATCGGGCCGGGAAATTTCCCGGCCCGATCGCGTTCGGGTGCTGATGGAGCGTCCAGTGCCTTACTGGGCCGGCTCCGCCGCCAGCTTCGAGGCCGGCAGGCTCTCGTTGATCTGGCGGGCGCGCATCGGCTTCAGGACGAAGATGGCCAGCAGGGCGGCGATGCCGTTGACCGCGGCGGCGAAGAAGAACACCGCCTGCCAGCTGCCGGTCGAGGCGACCGCCACGTTGGCGAAGGGAACGACCAGCGACGCGGTGCCCTTGGCGGTGTACAGCAGGCCGGCGTTCGTGGTGGCGAACTTCGAACCGAAGGAGTCGCCGCACAGCGCCGGGAACAGGCTGTAGATCTCACCCCAGGCGAAGAACACCAGACCCGTCAGGATCACGAAGGCGACGGGGTTGTGGCCCCACTGGTTCAGCGCCAGGATGCCGAAGCACTCCAGGGCGAAGGCGATGAACATGGTGTTCTCGCGGCCGATGTGGTCCGACACCCAGCCGAAGAAGGGGCGGGTGACGCCGTTCAGCACGCGGTCGATCGACAGGGCGAAGGTCAGCGCCGGCAGGGTCAGGCCCATGATGCTGACGGGAACGCCGTCGAGGTGGAAGTCCTTGGCGATCGGACCGAGCTGCGCGGTCGCCATCAGGCCGCCCGCCGCCACCATGACGAACATGGCGTACATGACCCAGAAGACCGGGGTCTTGAGCATCTGCACCGGGGTGTAGCTCTCGCGGGTCTGCGACACCGACGAGCGGGTGACCTCCGGAACCTGACCCTTCTTCGGCGACGCCAGGAACCACGCCAGCGCGAGGATCACCGCGCCCTGGCCGATGCCGAAGGTCATGAACGTGGCTTCGTAGCCCGAGGAGTGGATCATGTTGGCGATGGGAACGACCGTGAGGGCCGAACCGGCGCCGAAACCGGCGGCCGTCAGACCGGCGGCGAGACCGCGGCGATCGGGGAACCACTTCAGCGCGTTGCCCACGCAGGTGCCATAGACGCCGCCGGCACCGATGCCGCCCAGCGCCGCGCCCAGATAGAGCATGGCGAGCGAGTCGGCCACCGAGTTGACCGCCCAGGCCGCGGCGCAGAACACGCCGCCGATCAGGACGACGATGCGCGGGCCGAACTTGTCGACGAACCAGCCTTCGACGGGAACCAGCCAGGTTTCCATGACGACGAAGATGGTGAAGGCCACCTGGATGGCCGCACGGCCCCAGCCATGCTTCTGGTCGATGGGCTCGACGAACAGGGTCCAGCCATACTGCAGGTTCGCGATCATCGACATGCAGATGACGCCGATGACGAGCTGGAACCAGCGGCCACCGAGGGGCCCCTTCGGGGCCTCCGTGAGGGCTTGGTGCATTTCTCTCCTCCTAGAAGCGATCTCTTTGCGAAGCGGTCTTTTGCTTTTTTGAGTCGGGTTGTTTTTGTTTTTTGACCGGAGGCGTCCCCGTGGTGTGCCGGGTCGTCTCCATCGCCTTGGCTTGACCGTGGAACCGGCCGCTTGGTGTGGGCGGCTTAAGCTCCCGGGATGAGCGTTTTTGGCATTAGAGATATGGTATGCCAGATACAGTTTCCGGCGCAAGCTGTTTGTCAGCGTAACAAACAGACCGATGCGGGAGAGCCCTTCTACCACCTTCGGAAGTGCCGATGGCCCTTGCCCGATTGGGGATACGGCGCGACATGGCAGTGGGCGGCGCTGACGGTTCGTCCGCAAAGCGATTTGGCCCATTCTGGTATCTGGTATACATATAAGGCAAGTGCGCGCGTCGACTCGGGACGGCATGCCGCTGCCGCGCCGTCGCGCGATCATCCGCTTCAAAGCATCGGAACAGGGGAGGAGACGACTCGATGACCACCGCCATTTTCACCCACCCGGACTTTCTGGCGCACGACACCGGCCCGGGGCACCCGGAGCGTCCGGAGCGCATCGCCGTGGTGTGGGAGGTTCTGAAACGCGACGAATTCCGCGATCTGCCCCAGTTCGAGGCCCCGGAGGCGGAGGTCGAGCAACTGCGCTGGGTGCATGACCCGGCCTATGTGGACGCCGTGCTGAACGCGGTCCCGGACAGCGGCCATGTCCGGCTGGACGCCGACACCGTGTTGTCGCCCACCTCCCGCTCGGCGATCCTGCGCGCCGCCGGGGCGGTTTGCGCGGCGGTGGACGCGGTGCTGGACGGGACGGCGAAGAACGCCTTCTGCGCCGTCCGACCCTGCGGCCACCACGCCGAGCCGGCCCGCGCCATGGGCTTCTGCGTCTTCAACAATGTGGCGGTCGGCGCGGAGCACGCCCGCAAGCGGCGCGGCCTGACCCGCGTCGCCGTGGTCGACTACGACGTGCATCACGGCAACGGCACGCAGGCGATGTTCTGGGACGACGCCGACCTGTTTTTCGCCTCCACCCACCAGTCGCCGCTCTATCCCGGCACCGGCTCGATGAGCGAGACCGGAGTCGCCGGCAACATCGTCAACGCGCCGCTGCCGCCCCACGCCGGAACGGTGGAGTTCCGCCAAGCCATGGAGCGCCGGATCCTCCCCGCCCTGGAGGAATTCCAGCCGGAGCTGATCCTGATCTCGGCCGGTTTCGACGCCCACGCCCGCGACCCTCTGGCCTCGCTGAACTTCACCGGCCCGGATTTCGAGTGGGGGACCCGCAAGCTGGTGGAGGCGGCGGACCGGCTGTGCGGCGGCCGCGTCGTGACGGTGCTGGAAGGCGGCTACGACATGGTGGGGCTCGCCGAGGGCTGCGCCGCCCACCTCCAGGCCCTGATGCGCGCCTGAGCGGGATTCCCACGGCGGTACGCCGGGTGATTTCGGGGGACTTTGCGCAGGTGCGTCATAAGGTCGGTTGCTTCCTGCACGGATTATCTGGTATACCAAATACCAGAGAGACGAACGAAGTCCCTCGAACACACAAAAAAACGGGAGTTACGCACGATGGACCAGCGGATCGCCGAACAGAACGCCGCTCAGAAGGCTGCCGACCAGCACACCATCGAGATCACCCTGGCGAAGACCGACGCCGACATCGCCGACAGCTACGCGGTGGTGAAGGAGCTGCGCACCCACATGACCGACGCCGACGCCTACGCCGCGCAGATCCGCCGCCAGATGGAGGACGGCTACAACATGGCCCTCCTGCGCATCGACGGCGAAGTGGCCGGCTGCGGCGGCTTCCGCGTCCACGAGACGCTGTCGCGCGGTCGCTATATGTATGTTGAGGACCTCGTCACCTCGCCGAAGCACCGTTCCTTCGGTCTGGGCGACAAGCTGTTCGATTGGCTGGCCGCCCAGGCCCGCGAAAAGGGCTGCGCCCAGATGGAAATCATCTCCGGCGTCCAGCGCGGCGACGCCCACCGTTTCTATCACCGCAAGCGGATGACGGTTAAGGCTTTCCAGCTCGTCCTGCCGCTCACCTGATCCAGCGCTCCGGATGGACCCGCGAACCGGGCGTCCGGACGGGCCGGGCGTCCGGTTTTCCATGCTCGAACTTTCGTTGGAAAACCCAGGATTCTCGCCCGATTCCGGATCATGTCCCTCCCTCGACAGGGTCTATTTTGCCAGTTGACATCTGGTATCTGGTATACCAAACTCCGTATTTGTTCGGTGTGCTGATTGATTGGGGTTACTGCAAAGGCTGCGCGGCGCGTGGCCGATAATTGGGGGAGAGGAAACGGGTTATGAAGATCTGCATCTTTGGGTCCGGGGCCATCGGCGGGTATCTGGGTGTGCGTCTCCACCAGGCCGGCGCGGATGTCAGCCTCGTGGCGCGCGGCGCCCACCTCACGGCCATGCGTGAGAACGGCGTGAAGCTGATCGTCGGAGAGGAAGAAACGGTCGTCCACCCCCGCTGCACCGACAACGCGGCGGAACTCGGCCCGCAGGACTACGTCATCATCGGTCTCAAGGCCCACTCCGTTCCCAGCGTCGTCAACGCCATCCAGCCGCTGCTCGGCAAGGACACCGCCGTGGTCACCGCGGTCAACGGCATCCCCTACTGGTACTTCTACAAGAACGGCGGCGAGTTCGAAGGTCGCGTGCTCGACACCGTCGATCCCGGCGGAATCCAGTGGAACGGCCTGGGGCCGGAGCGCGCCATCGGCTGCGTCGTCTACCCCGCGACGGAAGTCGTCGAACCCGGCGTCATTCAGCACATCTACGGCGACAAGTTCTCGCTGGGCGAGCCGGACGGCAGCCAGTCGGACCGTGTGAAGAAACTCAGCGCGGCCATGGAGGCCGGCGGCCTGCGCGCCCCGGTGCTCGACCGGATCCGCGACGAGATCTGGCTGAAGCTGTGGGGCAACCTCTGCTTCAACCCGATCAGCGCGCTCACCCACGCCACGCTGGACGTCATCTGCTCCGATCCGGAGACCCGCGCCGTCGCCAAGTCGATGATGCTGGAGGCCAAGGAGATCGGCGACCGTCTGGGCGTGCATTTCCGGGTGGATGTGGAGCGCCGCATCAACGGCGCCGGCGCCGTCGGTGCGCACAAGACCTCGATGCTCCAGGATCTGGAGCGCGGCCGTCCGATGGAGATCGACGCCCTGCTGTCGGTGGTCCAGGAGATGGGCCGCATGGTCGGCGTGGCGACCCCGACCATCGACGTGGTCCTGGCCCTCGTCCGCCAGCGCGGCGAGATCGCCGACTGCTACACCCGCCCGCAGCGGGCGTCGTCCGAGGCCGCCCCCGCGGTCGCCGCCCAGTAGGGCGGACACCGTCCGGCCCCGCACACAGAAACCAACGCCCCCAACGACGAAGCGAAGCAACGCCGAGGGGCCGGACAATCGCTTCACAGGAGGAGCGTCATGAGGGTTGAAGACATTCTCCGCCGGAAGGGGACGCGCATCGGCACGGTGCGCATCAACGAAACCGTGGAAACGGCGTTGCGTCTTCTGAAGGCGGAAAACACCGGCGCGCTGGTGGTCAAGGACGTCTGCCGGACCGAGGGCAACACGGTCGTCGGGGTGATTTCGGAACGCGACATCGTGCGCAGCCTGACCGACCGCGGGCCGGGCATCCTGTCCCTGCCGGTCACGGCGGTGATGAGCCATCATCCCGTCTGCTGCGCGCCCGGCGATTCCGTCCGTCGCGTGCTCCAGCTGATGGACGAGCACACCATTCGCCACATCCCCGTTCTGGACGGCGCCTCGCTGGTCGGCGTGGTCAGCGTGCGCGATCTCATCAAGGCGCAGCTCGACGCGGCCCCGCCGGACGCCGAGCCGGCCGAGGTCGTCAGCTATCCCGTCGCCGCGGCCCAGTGACGGACGACGGCACCCTGGGCTGCAACGCCCGGGACAGCCTTCCCATGACGGCGGCGGTGATCCGGAGGCGGTCACCCGCATCCATCCCGGGTGACCGCTCCGCCGCCCTGCGGTCCTGACGCCGGACCACGCCTCGTCGCTGGCCGGCACCGACATCATTCGAGAATTGACCGGCGGGCCGCCCGCCGAGGCCGCCCGCCGTCGAGGCCGGAGCGCTGACGCCTCGTCCTGCCGATTGCTTTGGGAGGCAATCAACAACCATGAAAATCGCCATACCCAGGGAGCGGCGCGCGGGCGAGAATCGCGTCGCGGCGTCTCCGGAAACCGTCAAGAAGATCAAGGCTCTCGGTCTCGACGTCGTGGTCGAGACCGGGGCCGGTCTGGGCTCGAACCTGCCGGACCGGGTCTATCAGGACGCCGGCGCGGAGATCGCGCCGGACGCCGCGTCGGCGCTGGCCGACGCCGACATCGTGCTGAAGGTGCAGCGCCCGCTGCTGGCCGGGGAAGGGGACCTCGACGAGCTGGCGCTGCTCAAGCGCGGCGCGCTGCTGTTCGCCATCCTCAACCCCTACAACAGCCGCGACCATGTGGCGGCCTACGCGGCGGCCGGGGTCAACGCGTTTGCCATGGAGTTCATGCCGCGCATCACCCGCGCCCAGGTCATGGACGTGCTGTCCTCGCAGGCCAACCTCGCCGGCTACAAGGCGGTGGTGGACGCCGCCAGCGAGTACGGCCGGGCCTACCCGATGATGATGACCGCGGCGGGCACGGTGCCGCCGGCGCGCGCCTTCATCATGGGCGTCGGCGTGGCCGGCCTGCAGGCGATCGCCACGGCCAAGCGGCTGGGCGCCATCGTCTCGGCGACCGACGTGCGTCCGGCGGTCAAGGAGCAGGTGCAGAGCCTCGGCGGCAGCTTCGTCGCGGTGGAGAACGACGAGTTCAAACAGGCCGAGACGGCGGGCGGCTACGCCAAGGAGATGTCCGACGACTACAAGCGCCAGCAGGCGGCGCTGGTGGCCGAGCACATCAAGAAGCAGGACATCGTCATCACCACGGCGCTGATCCCCGGGCGCAAGGCGCCGATCCTGGTGACGCGCGAGCATGTCGCCTCGATGAAGCCGGGCTCGGTGATCATCGATCTGGCGGTCGAGCAGGGCGGCAACGTCGAGGGCTCGGAGCTGGGCAAGGTCGTCATCACGGAGAACGGGGTGAAGATCGTCGGCCACGCCAACTACCCCAGCCGCATCGCCGAGAGCGCCTCGCTGCTCTACGCCAAGAACCTGCTCGCGCTGCTGCAGTCGCTGCACGACAAGGACCCCGAAGACAACACAAAGGGTCGCGTCACGCTCAACTGGGACGACGAGATCGTGAAGGCCATCGCGCTCACCCGCGATGGACAGGTCGTCCATCCCGCCTTCGCGGACGCGGTCCGCGAAGTCCAGACCGTCTGAGGAGGCGGCTTCCATGGAACATCCCGATCCCGCGAGCCAGATTGAGGCCTTCCGCCACTCGCTCCTCACCCTGACCAACCAGACGGCGGAGCTTCAGGTCCAGGTCGCCCAGATGACCCACGCAATGCCGATCCCGACCCCTGTCCTCGACGCGGCGAGCCACGGCAGCTTCTTCATCACCGGCCTGACGGTGTTCGTTCTGGCCTGCTTCGTGGGCTACTACGTGGTGTGGCGGGTGACGCCGGCGCTGCACTCGCCGCTGATGGCGGTGACCAACGCGGTGTCCTCGGTGATCATCGTCGGCGCCCTGATCGCCGCCGGCCCGGCCGGCTTCGGCTTCTCCAAGATCATGGGCTTCCTCGCCGTCATCCTGGCCAGCGTCAACATCTTCGGCGGCTTCCTGGTCACCCAGCGCATGCTGTCGATGTTCAAGAAGAAGGGCAAGTAACCATGGAAAGCCTCTCCGCCCTTCTTTACCTCGTCGCCTCGGTCTGCTTCATCATGGCCCTGCGCGGCCTGTCCAGCCCGGAGACCTCCCGCCAGGGCAACCTCTTCGGCATGGCCGGCATGACCATCGCCGTGCTGACCACGCTGGCCCTGCCCATCGTCCAGTCCTACTGGATGATCGTGCTCGGCATCGCCATCGGCGGCGGCATCGGCTACGTCATCGCCAAGAAGATCGAGATGACCGCCCTGCCGCAGCTCGTCGCCGCCTTCCACTCGCTGGTCGGTCTGGCCGCGGTGTTCGTGGCGCTGTCGGCCTTCTACTCGCCCGAGGCCTACGGCATCGGCGTGCCCGGCGCCATCGCCAAGGGCTCGCTGGTCGAGATGGCGCTGGGCACCGCCATCGGCGCCATCACCTTCACCGGCTCGATCGTCGCCTTCGCCAAGCTGCAGGGTCTGGTCACCGGCAAGCCGCTGGTCTTCCCCTTCCAGCACCACCTCAACGCCGGCCTCGGCATCCTCACCGTCCTCCTCATCGTCTGGCTGGTGCAGAGCAACGCCGACGCCCCGATGTGGCTGATCGTCGCCGTGTCGCTGGCGCTCGGTCTGCTGCTGATCCTGCCGATCGGCGGCGCCGACATGCCGGTGGTGATCTCGATGCTGAACAGCTACTCGGGCTGGGCGGCGGCGGGCATCGGCTTCACGCTGCAGAACAACCTGCTGATCGTCACGGGCGCGCTGGTCGGCTCGTCGGGCGCGATCCTGTCCTACATCATGTGCAAGGGCATGAACCGCTCGATCTTCAACGTCATCCTGGGCGGCTTCGGCGGCGACAGCGGGGCGGCGTCGGCGGCGGCCAGCGGCGAGCGCGGCACGGTCAAGGCCGGCTCGCCGGAGGACGCGGCCTACATCATGAAGAACGCCCAGTCGGTGATCATCGTCCCGGGCTACGGCATGGCGGTGGCCCAGGCCCAGCACGCGCTGCGCGAGATGGCCGACCTGCTGAAGAAGGAGGGCGTCGAGGTCAAGTACGCCATCCACCCGGTGGCGGGGCGCATGCCGGGGCACATGAACGTGCTGCTGGCCGAGGCCAACGTGCCCTACGACGAGGTGTTCGAGCTGGAGGACATCAACCGCGACTTCAGCACGGCGGACGTGGCCTTCGTGATCGGCGCCAACGACGTGACCAACCCGGCGGCCAAGACCGATCCGCAGTCGCCGATCTACGGCATGCCGATCCTCGACGTCGAGAAGGCCAAGACGGTGTTCTTCATCAAGCGCGGCATGGCCGCCGGCTACGCCGGCGTCGAGAACGAGCTGTTCTTCCGCCCCAACACCATGATGCTCTTCGGCGACGCCAAGAAGGTCACCGAAGAGGTCGTGAAGGCCACCGAGTGAGACTCGGCTGAAAGGAAAAGCCCCTTCCCGGACGAACCGGGAAGGGGCTTTTTTGTTGCCGCATCGGCGGTCGGCTCAGAAGCCGACCGCGCCTTCGGCGACGTGGTCGATGATGGCCAGGTGATTCTCCACGCGGGTGACGCCGGGGGTGTTCTCGGCGGCGACCCGCAGGGCGTCGCGCTGCGCCTCGGTGCGCACGCTGCCCCAGAGATGCACCACGCCGTTGCGCACGACGATGTTGTCGCTGATCTCCGGCGCCCAGGGCTGCGCCCGCAGGGTCTCAAGAAGCCGGTCGCGCAGGACGCGGTCGTCCGCTGCGGGCGGGGTGACGTCCGGCGCGATGCTGGCCAGGACGTGCAGCAGGTTGGCGCGGCTGATGATGCCGACCAGCTTGCCGTTGCTCAGCACCGGGACGCGCTTGATGCGGTTGCCCTCCATCAGGCGGACCACCTCGTCGAGCGGGGTCTCCTCCGTGACGGAAATCAGCGATTCGGTCATCGCGTCGCGCACATGGCGGCCATGAGACTTGGTGTAGTCGGCGGCCTGGTTCGGCGCGCCCGCGAACATGGCGAGCCACCAGGAGGCCCGGCGCACCGTGCCGGTCTCCGCACGGCGCAGCAGGTCGCCCTCGCTGATGACGCCAAGCAGGCGCCCGTTCGAATCGCAGACGGGCAGGCCGCTGATCCGGTTCTCCAGCATGCGCTTCGCGGCTTCGGTCACCGTGGCGTCGGGACCGATGGTGACCACCTGACGGGTCATGATGTCCGCAGCTTTCATGGCTTTCCTCCGTTTGCCTGATTCATTGACCCCGCCAACTTACACACACGCGAAGTGCGGTCAAACCGTCTGGTGTACGGTATACCAATTTGCCGCAGGGCGAATGCCCCGGCGGGGCAAATTTTACAGGCGGGAAAAAAGAAGGCTCCGCTGGCAGGATGCCGCGGAGCCGTCAGGTGGGGGAATCTACAGGGAGGAATGCGTGTAGTTCCAAGGACGTTTGTACCCCCAGCGATCCGTTCCGGCCATAGTGGATTCGGTATACCAGTCATGCTCCATGTGGATATCGTATACGGTATGCCAAAAGGTCCCCGAAAGCGCAGAATTGCTGGGCTGGAGCGCGGGAAAGCGCGCCTCGTCGTTCATCGAAGAAACAGTCCGCGAGCCGAACATATCCGCTTGTCATGAACTGGCATCTGGTATACCGTATCACCAATCCAAGCCGCTTCCCTCTCCGGGGCAATGAAAGCGCGGCCCAAACCCCGTCAACCGGGGAAGTCCCGGATCATTCCGGGGAC
Organism: Azospirillum formosense; assembly: GCF_040500525.1. Classification (NCBI taxonomy): domain Bacteria; kingdom Pseudomonadati; phylum Pseudomonadota; class Alphaproteobacteria; order Rhodospirillales; family Azospirillaceae; genus Azospirillum; species Azospirillum formosense. The sequence continues at coordinate 1,080,805 of NZ_CP159402.1, forward strand.
GGAGAGAGAGGGACGGGAACGCCAATGCAGACGATGAGTTTCTCGGTCGCACCCCTCGATCAGGGGATGAGCTTCAAGGCCAAGGCCTACCAGGCGTTGCGCCAGGCCATCACCCAGATGGACATCTACGGCGGGCCGAGCGAGATCCGCCTCGACGAGCGCCAGCTCTGCGAGGCGCTGGGCGTCAGCCGCACCCCGGTGCGCGAGGCGATGGCGCTGCTGGAGCAGGAGGGCTTCATCCGCTCCATGCCCCGGCGCGGCATCTTCGTGGTGCGCAAGACCAAGGCGGAGATCATCGAGATGATCACCGTCTGCGCGGCTCTGGAGGGCATGGCCGCCCGCCTCTTCGTCGAGCGCGCCGACGAGCGCGGCATGGCCGACCTGCACGAGACCTTCGACCGCTTCGCCGAAGGCGAGCTGGCCGATCACGTGCTGGAGTATTCCGACGCCAACGTCGCCTTCCACCAGTCGATCATCCAGGCCTCGGGCTGCACGCTCATCGCCGACCTGACCGACCGCTTCTTCATCCACATGCGGGCCATCCGCCGCGTCACCATGCGCCGCGGCGGCCGGGCCGAGACGTCCATCGTCGAGCACCGCGACATCATCGACGCCCTGACCCGGCGCGACGCCGACCTGGCCGAGCGGCGGGTGCGCGAGCACACGCTGGGGCTGGCCCGCCATGTCGAACAGCACTGCGATTTTCTCGATTGACCGATCGTGATCCGAATAAGAGTCGGGGAGGAGTAACCCTTATGTCAGCCGTCACAGTCCTCAACAACCAAGCCACGGCCGCCACCGATGCGGAACCGGCGCTGACGGATGGTTTCCAGCTCGTCATCGATGCCCTCAAGCTCAACGGCATCGAGAACCTCTACGTCGTGCCGGGCATCCCGATTTCCGACCTGCTGCGCATGGCCCAGGGCGAGGGGCTGCGGGTCATCTCCTTCCGCCACGAGCAGAACGCCGGCAACGCCGCGGCGATCGCCGGCTTTCTGACCAAGAAGCCGGGCGTGTGCATGACCGTCTCGGCGCCGGGCTTCCTCAACGGCCTGACCGCGCTGGCCAACGCCACCACCAACTGCTTCCCGATGATCCTGATCTCCGGTTCCTCGGAGCGCGAGATCGTCGACCTCCAGCAGGGCGACTACGAGGAGATGGACCAGCTGGCCATCGCCAAGCCGCTGTGCAAGGCGGCCTTCCGCGTGCTGCACGCCCAGGACATCGGCATCGCGGTGGCCCGGGCCATCCGCGCCGCGGTGTCGGGCCGTCCGGGCGGCGTCTACCTCGACCTGCCGGCCAAGCTGTTCTCGCAGGTGATGGACGCCGCCGAGGGTGCCCGCTCGCTGGTCAAGGTGGTCGACGCCGCGCCGGCGCAGCTGCCCTCGCCGGACTCGGTGGCGCGCGCGCTGGAGGTGCTGAAGGGCGCCAAGCGGCCGCTGATCATCCTGGGCAAGGGGGCGGCCTACGCCCAGGCCGACGAGGCGGTGCGCGAGCTGGTCGAGAAGAGCGGCATCCCGTTCCTGCCGATGAGCATGGCCAAGGGTCTGCTGCCCGACACCCACCCGCAGTCGGCGGGCGCGGCGCGCTCGATGGTTCTGAAGGACGCCGACGTGGTGGTGCTGGTGGGGGCGCGGCTGAACTGGCTGCTGTCGCACGGCAAGGGCAAGACGTGGGGCGAGCCGGGGTCGAAGACCTTCATCCAGATCGACATCGAGCCGCGGGAGATGGACAGCAACGTGGCGATCGTGGCGCCGCTGGTCGGCGACATCGGGTCGTGCGTGTCGGCTCTGACGGCGGGCATGGCCAAGGGCTGGACGCCGCCGCCGGCGGAGTGGACGGGGGCCGTGGCGGCGCGCAAGGAGGCGAACATCGCCAAGATGGCGCCCAAGCTGATGAGCAACGCCTCGCCGATGAACTTCCACGGCGCTCTGGGCGCGCTGCGCCGGGTGGTGCAGGAGCGTCCCGACGCGCTGCTGGTGAACGAGGGGGCCAACACGCTGGACCTGGCGCGCGGGATCATCGACATGCACCAGCCGCGCAAGCGCCTGGACGTCGGGACCTGGGGCGTGATGGGCATCGGGATGGGCTTCGCGGTGGCGGCGGCTGTGGAGTCGGGCAAGCCGGTTCTGGCGGTGGAGGGCGACAGCGCCTTCGGCTTCTCGGGCATGGAGGTGGAGACGATCTGCCGCTACAACCTGCCGGTGTGCATCGTGGTGTTCAACAACAACGGCATCTACAAGGGGACGGACGTGAACCCGACGGGCGGGTCGGACCCGTCGCCGATGGTCTTCGTGCCGGACTCGCGCTACGACAAGATGATGGAGGCCTTCGGCGGCGCTGGCGTCAACGTGACGACGCCGGACGAGCTGTACCGGGCGGTCAGCGCGGCGATGGACAGCGGCCGGCCGACGCTGATCAACGCGGTGATCGACCCCAACGCCGGGTCGGAGAGCGGCAACATCGGCAGCCTCAACCCCACCAGCGCCGTCCGCAAGGGGCCCAAGACCTGACGGTCGAACGTTACTAAGGACGCCGGTTCTCCGGTTCCAGGCCGGGCGGCCCTGCCAGCGAGGGGCGGGGCCGCCCTTTTCAAACACAGAGCACCACCGGGAGGAACGACGATGGGAAAAGCTCTTGAAGGCGTGCGGGTTCTGGACTTTACCCATGTTCAGTCGGGTCCGACCTGCACGCAGCTTCTGGCGTGGTTCGGCGCCGACGTGATCAAGGTCGAGCGTCCGGGCGAGGGCGACATCACGCGCGGCCAGCTGCGCGACGTGCCCGAGGCCGACAGCCTCTACTTCACCATGCTGAACCACAACAAGCGGTCCATCACGCTGGACACCAAGAACCCGGACGGCAAGCGCGTCCTGGAGGATCTGGTGCGCATCTGCGACGTGATGGTCGAGAACTTCGCCCCCGGCGTGCTCGAGCGCATGGGCCTGACCTGGGAGCGCATCCAGGAGCTGAACCCGCGCATCATCGTCGCCTCGGTCAAGGGCTTCGGCCCCGGCCCCTACGAGGACTGCAAGGTCTACGAGAACGTCGCGCAGTGCGCCGGCGGCTCGGCCTCGACGACCGGCTTCGACGACGGCCCGCCGATGGTCACCGGCGCCCAGATCGGCGACAGCGGCACCGGCCTGCATCTGGCGCTGGGCATCGTGACGGCGCTCTACCAGCGCACCCAGACCGGGCGCGGCCAAAAGGTGCTGGCGGCCATGCAGGACGCCGTGCTCAACCTCTGCCGCGTCAAGCTGCGCGACCAGCAGCGGCTGGAGCGCGGCCCGCTGAAAGAGTACCCGCAGTACCCCAACGGCGCGTTCGGCGACACCGTGCCGCGCGCCGGCAACGCCTCGGGCGGCGGCCAGCCGGGCTGGATCCTCAAGTGCAAGGGCTGGGAGACCGATCCCAACGCCTACATCTACTTCATCACCCAGGCGCCGGTCTGGGCGAAGATCTGCGACGTCATCGGCAAGCCGGAGTGGGTGACCGATCCGGACTACGCGACGCCCGCCGCGCGCCTGCCGCGCCTGAAGGACATCTTCGCGACCGTCGAAGAATGGACCATGACCAAGACGAAGTTCGAGGTCATGGAGATCCTGAACAAGTACGACATCCCCTGCGGCCCCATCCTGTCGATGAAGGAGCTGGCGGAGGACCAGTCGCTGCGCGAGACCGGCACCATCGTCGAGGTCGATCACCCGACGCGCGGCAAGTACCTGACCGTCGGCAACCCGATCAAGCTGTCGGACAGCCCGACCGAGGTCACCCGCTCCCCGCTGCTGGGCGAGCACACCGACGAGATCCTGCGCGAGGTGCTCGGCTTCGACGAGCGCCGCATCGCCGAGGTCCGCGACAGCGGCGCGCTGGGGCTGGTCGTTCCCCGCATGGCCGCCGAGTAAAGACAGCCGTGGCAGGGGCGTCCCGACTGGACGCCCGCTCCATGAGAGAGGCCGGCCCGCCGGCGCGCCGTCCCGGAGGTGGGAGGCGTGGCCGCGGCCATCCGGCGAGCCATCGGCTCGCATCGTCATTCTTCCACACATTCAGCACAGGACGCAGGGTGCCGGCGCGGAACGCGCCAGCGCCGATGCCGGCCTGCGCCCCGCACCCTTCCATTTTAAACTCCCGAAGACAGCCATGAACATCCATGAGTATCAGGCCAAGGGCCTGCTGAAGACGTACGGCGTCGCGGTGCCCCGCGGCGGCGTGGCGTTCTCTCCCGAGGAGGCCGAGACCGTCGCCCGCGAGCTGGGCGGCCCGGTGTGGGTCGTGAAGTCGCAGATCCACGCGGGCGGCCGCGGCGCCGGCCGCTTCAAGGACAACCCCGGGGGCAAGGGCGGCGTCCGCGTCGTCAAGTCCGTCGAGGAGGTCGGCAAGAACGCCGGCGAGATGCTGGGCCACGTTCTGGTCACCAAGCAGACCGGTCCGGACGGCCGCGAGGTCAAGCGCCTCTACGTCGAGGAAGGCGCTGACATCAAGCGCGAGCTGTATCTCGGCATGCTCGTCGACCGCGCCACCGGCCGCGTCACCATCATGGCGTCCACCGAGGGCGGCATGGAGATTGAGGAGGTCGCCCACAACACGCCGGAGAAGATCGTCAAGGTCGCCGTCGATCCGGCCACTGGCATCCAGGGCTACCACACCCGCAAGGTCGCCTTCGCGCTCGGCCTCGAAGGCAAGCAGGTCGGGGCGGCGGGGAAGTTCCTGACCGCCATGTACCGCGCCTTCACCGAGCTTGACTGCGCGATCGTCGAGATCAACCCGCTGATCGTCACCGGTTCGGGCGAGATCCTGGCGCTCGACGCCAAGATGGCCTTCGACGACAACGCCCTGTTCCGCCACAAGAACGTGGCCGAGTTGCGCGACGTCGCGGAAGAGGACCCGGCCGAGGTCGAAGCCGCCAAGCATGACCTCAACTACGTCAAGCTGGACGGCAACATCGGCTGCATGGTCAACGGCGCCGGCCTGGCGATGGGCACCATGGACATCATCAAGCTGTACGGCGGCGAGCCGGCCAACTTCCTCGATGTCGGCGGCGGCGCCACGAAGGAGCGCGTCACCGCGGCCTTCAAGCTGATCCTCTCCGACCCGAACGTCGAAGGCATCCTGGTCAACATCTTCGGCGGCATCATGCGTTGCGACGTCATCGCCGAAGGCGTGGTCGCGGCCGCCCGCGAGGTGCACCTGCACGTTCCGCTGGTCGTCCGCCTGGAAGGCACGAACGTCGAGCTGGGCAAGAAGATCCTTGCCGAGTCCGGTCTGCCGATCCTGTCGGCCGACAACCTCGCCGACGCCGCCGAGAAGGTGGTCAAGGCCGTGAAGGAGGCCGCGTAAGATGGCTGTTCTCGTCGATAAGAACACGAAGGTGATCTGCCAGGGCTTCACCGGCGCCCAGGGCACCTTCCATTCCGAGCAGGCGATCGCCTACGGCACCAAGATGGTCGGCGGCGTCACCCCGGGCAAGGGCGGCACCAAGCACCTCGACCTGCCGGTCTTCGACACGGTGGCCGACGCGGTCGAGAAGACCGGCGCCAACGCGTCCGTCATCTACGTGCCGCCGCCCTTCGCGGCCGACGCCATCCTGGAGGCGATCGACGCGGAGATCCCGCTGGTGGTGTGCATCACCGAGGGCATCCCGGTGCTCGACATGGTGCGCGTCAAGCGGGCGCTGGGCAACTCCAAGACCCGTCTGATCGGGCCGAACTGCCCGGGCATCATCACGCCCGACGAGTGCAAGATCGGCATCATGCCGGGCCACATCCACAAGCGCGGCAAGATCGGCATCGTCTCGCGCTCGGGCACGCTGACCTACGAGGCGGTGGCGCAGACCACCGCGGCGGGGCTGGGCCAGACGACCTGCATCGGCATCGGCGGCGACCCGGTGAACGGGACGAACTTCGTGGACAGCCTGGAGCTGTTCCTGAAGGACCCGGAGACCGAGGGCATCATCATGATCGGCGAGATCGGCGGCGACGCCGAGGTCAAGGGCGCGGAGTTCATCCGCGACTCCGGGACCAAGAAGCCGGTCGTCGGCTTCATCGCCGGGCGCACCGCGCCTCCGGGCCGCCGCATGGGCCATGCCGGTGCGGTGATCTCCGGCGGCAACGACACCGCCGACTTCAAGATCGAGTTCATGAAGTCCGTCGGCATCGCCGTCGCCGACAGCCCCGCGAGCCTGGGTTCCACCATGCTCAAGGTCTTCAAGGGCTGATCCGTTTTCGTCGCTGTGGTGTTTTCCCCGAAGTGACTGGCCGCGCCGGCAACGGCGCGGTCTTCTTTTTTATGTATTCATGCGGGGGAGGGAGCGTTTTCGCAATGTGGAAAGTCGGAAAAGAGGCGTTGCGCCGAGTGGTCTGACCAGTCATCTTGGTCTTGCACAGGGTGCTTCACCCTTTGTATCGGGCGGGTTGTTGCTCTGCATTTATGCGAGCCTCTCGAAATCACTGGCCGTGCTGGAAACAGCACGGCCATTTTTTTGCTCTCAGCGATCGGTCGTGCGGGCGAGGGTGAGGAAGCCGGCGATGTAGTCCACGCTTTCCTCGCCGCGGCGGACGCCGAGATGGATGCTCTTGCCGATCCCTTCGGTTCCCAGCCGCACGCAGCGGATGGGCAGCCCGGCGCCCTCCTCGCGCACCAGCCAGTCCGGCAGGACGGTAACTCCGCGCCGGGCGGCGACGAGCTGGAGCATCAGGTCGGTCGTCTCCGCCGTTTTGTGACGGAGCGGACGGCAGTGGGCCGGGACGAGGAAGCGCGTGTAGACGTCCAGCCGTTCCAGGCCGACCGGGACGGTGATCAGCTCCTCCGCGCGCAGGTCCTCGGGCCGCGCCACGCCCCGCGCGGCGAGCGGATGCGCGTCGTGCACCACGAGGACCAACTCGTAATCGAAGACCGGCGTGAACAGCACGTCGGGGGTTTCGATGGGATCAGGGGTGACCAGCAGATCGATCTCGTTGTCGAGCAGCGCCGCCACGCCGTCGAAGCGGAAGGCGGTGCGGACATCGATGTCCACGTCCGGCCATTGCGCGAGATAGCGGGCGGTCATCCGCATCAGCCAGGCTTGGCAGGGGTGGCATTCCATGCCCGCCCGCAGCGCGCCGCGGCGGCCCGACGCGAAGTCGGCAAGAACCCGCTCGGCGTGTTCGAATTGCGGCAGCAGGCGCTGCGCCAGCGACAGGAGATGCTGCCCGGCCTGGGTAAAGCGGAGGATGCGCCCCTTCTTCGTCCAGATCTCCACGCCGCAGCGCTCCTCGAACTTGCGCACCGTGTGGCTCAGCGCCGACTGGCTGAGGTTCAGGCGGTCGGCGGCGGCGGTGACGCTGCCCGCCCGGTCCACCTCCCGCAGGATCGTGAGAATCTGGCGGTCAATCATTCATGACCCCTGTTCATCCAATCATGAGAAAATACCATTTTCATTCATGATGACGGGTCGGTAGGTGTGGGGCAACCGTCACTGAGCGATTCCCGGGAACCGTCATGAGTCAAGCCGACACCAACCGTTACGCGCATGGGACGGCGAACGTTCTGCGCCTCGCCACCGCGCAGGCCCTGGCCGGCGCCAACGCGGTGGTCGTCTATGCGACGGGTGCCATTGTCGGGAACACGCTGGCGCCGAGCCCGGCGCTGGCCACGCTGCCGCTCTCGATCTTTGTCGTGGGAATGGCGATCTGCACCATTCCCGCCGGGGCGATCGCCCGGCGGCATGGGCGGCGGGCCGCCTTTCTGGCGGGGACCGGCTGCGGCGTGCTCGTCGGGCTGCTCTCCGCCCTGGCGGTGGTTCTGGGGAGTTTCTGGCTGTTTTGCGCGGCGATGATTCCCGGCGGCGCCTACGCCGCCGTGGTCCTGTCCTTCCGCTTCGCCGCCACCGATTGCGTCGAACCGGAGCGGCGGCCGAGGGCCATGTCCGCCGTGATGGCGGGCGGCGTGTTCGCCGGTGTCATCGGGCCGCAGCTCGTCACCGTCACGATGGATGTCTGGCCGCCGTATCTGTTCCTGGCGACTTTCATCGCCCAGGCCGCCGTGGCGGCGGTGTCCGCCCTGGTGCTCGTCGGGGTTCGGCTGCCGATGCCGACCGCGGCGGAGTCAGCCGGGGGGCGGCCGCTCGGCGTCATCGCGCGCCAGCCGCGATTCCTCACCGCCGTGCTGTGCGGAGTCGTCTCCTATCTTCTGATGAACTTCATCATGACGGCGGCGCCACTGGCGATGCGGCTGTGCGGCCTGTCGCAGGAGGTGTCCAACCTCGGGCTGCAATGGCACGTGATCGCCATGTACGCCCCGAGCTTCGTCACCGGGCGGCTGGTCGAGCGCTTCGGCGCGCCCCGCATGGTGTTCGCCGGCCTGGGCCTGATCGCCGCCTCGGCCGTGGTGGGGCTGGGGGGCATCGACGTGGCGCATTTCTGGGTCAGTCTGATCCTTCTGGGAGTCGGCTGGAACTTCGGCTTCCTCGGGGCCTCCGCGCTCGTTCTGGAGTGCCACCGCCCGGAGGAGAAGACCCAGGTGCAGTCGCTCAACGACTTCATCGTGTTCGGAACGATGGCCCTGGGGTCCTTCGCGTCGGGCGGGCTGCTGGCGATGTTCGGCTGGGACACGGTGCTGTGGGTGTCCTTCGTGCCGCTGGCGGCGGCCATCGCGGCGCTCGCCGTCACCGCCTCGTCCCGCGCCGCCTCCGCCACCGCCTGACGCCGGTCCGCGCGTCATCCTGCGAAAACGCCATCAAGCCCCGCCTTCAAGGCGGGGTTGACCCTCCCGGCCGTCCGGCTTTCGAAAGCCCGAAAAATTTTTGGATGAAAAGCGCAACGCGCCAAAAGTTCGTGTTGCCAACAATCATGTCTCTGGCATACCATATGCCGTATCTGGAGCGCCACGAACGCAGGGACGGCGTGACCGGCTCTCCAGCGCACCATTGAACCATGACTCACATCGGCACGGAACAAGGCCGCCCATGGCGCGGCGACGCGGACGCTTGCTCAGGCGCCGCCTCGTCCGCCCGAGGGGACCCTCATGCCCGGTATCAAAGCGTCGCAATCCCACGGGAGGGAATGATGGTTGGATCGACAGAATCCCAGAGGCCAGCGTTTAACAGTTCCGGCGGCTCTCAGGCGCCCATTTCCGACGGCGCGCGTTGGATGCAGATCGTCGTCGGCATCGTCTGCATGGTGGCCGCGGCCAACATCCAGTATGCCTGGACGCTCTTCGTGCCGGAAATCCAGGCCACCCATGGCTGGACCCGCGCTTCGATCCAGACCGCCTTCACCGTCTTCGTCGTCGTCCAGACCTGGCTGACCCCCATCGAAGGCTACTTCATCGACCGCTACGGCCCCCGCGCCATCGTCGCCTTCGGCGGCGTGATGACCGGCCTCTCCTGGATCATCGACAGCTACGCCGGCTCGCTCGGCATGCTCTATGTCGGTTCGGCCATCGGCGGCATCGGCGTCGGCTGCGTCTACGCCACCTGCGTCAACAGCGCCCTGAAGTGGTTCCCGGACAAGCGCGGCCTTGCCGTCGGCCTGACCGCGGGCGGCTACGGCGCCGGCTCGGCCGTGACGATCCTGCCGATCGCCAACATGATCCACTCCTCGGGCTATCAGGCGACCTTCTTCTGGTTCGGCCTGCTGCAGGGCACGATCATCCTCATCGCCGCCTTCTTCCTGCGCGCCCCGCAGAAGGATCAGGTGAAGGCCTCGACCAAGGTCCTGCAGTCCCGCCGCGACTACACGCTGAAGGAAGCGCTGCAGACGCCGGTCTTCTGGGTCATGATGGTCATGTTCATCTGCACCGTGTCCGGCGGTCTGATGGCGGTGGCCCAGCTCGGCGTGATCGCCCACGATCTGGGCGTGAAGGAAGCCCCGATCAGCCTGTTCGGCATCACCATGGCGGCTCTGCCCTTCGCGCTGATGCTCGACCGCGTGATGAACGGCATCTCCCGTCCGCTGTTCGGCTTCGTCTCCGACCACATCGGCCGTGAAGCGACGATGTTCATCGCCTTCACCTTCGAAGGCCTCGGCATCCTGATGCTCAGCCGCTTCGGCCACGACCCGATCATGTTCCTGATCCTGTCGGGTCTGGTGTTCCTGGCCTGGGGCGAAGTGTACAGCCTGTTCAGCGCCACCTCGGCGGACACCTTCGGCACCAAGCATGCGGCGAAGATCTACGGCGTGCTCTACTGCGCCAAGGGCGTCGCGGCCCTGCTGGTCCCGCTGGGCAACCTGCTGATGGAAGCCACCGGCACCTGGGCGACCGTGCTCTACATCTGCGCCACCATGGACCTCATCGCGGCCTTCTGCGCCATCGCCGTCCTGCGGCCCATGCTGCGCAAGCACCACGCCCGAAACGCCGAACTCGCCGCCCAGCAGGGTGCGGGTGGGCTGGCGGTGCAACCCGGCCACTGATCGGTCCGCGAAGCTTTAGGTTTCGCATCCCGGATGACGTTATCGTCGATGACGGCCGCCGCGCGCACCCCGCGCGGCGGCCTTCTTTCATTCCAGGAAGAAGGGGCGGTTGTGGCCCTCGCCGGACTGGTTGAAGCGGTCCGACGACCAGAGGCCGTCCGGCTGCTCGTCCTGAGGATCGGAGTTCCACTCGTCGTCCTCCCGCATCAGCAGGGTCAGGCCGTGGCCCATCAGGCCGGCCAGGGCGACGAAGGCGATCATCTGTGATTCGAGCATGGGACGGGCTCCGGGCACTCGGGAGGGGGCTTTGTTTTTTGTTGTGATGCAGCATAGCGGCCCGGCTCAGGCTGCGCAATAGGATTTTGTATACCAGATAATGGATACCAGAACCGCGCCAATTGCATTGGCCAATTGATTTGGTGGTGCGGGATTCGCCGTGAATCGCGTTGACGTGGGCAGGGCGGATGGTTCAGCATGGCGACGTTCCAAGGGGAGCCCCATAGCACGGGGCTGAGATGATGCCGTAAGGCGCCGAACCCTTTGAACCTGATCCGGGTCGTACCGGCGTAGGGACAGGAACAAACGGGCCATCGTCACGCGCACTCCCTCCAGGGGACCGCTCCGGTCGTCCGTTCTGCCGCTCCGTCACACCCGGGTCTCCAACGATCCTATGTGCGATGGAGATCCACAGCAGATGCCTGACTCACTTCCCCCCGCTTCCCAAAAGGCCGCGCCGTCCGACCACTTCTCGGTGACGACCGGCCCGCTGCCGTCGTCCAGCAAGGTCCATGTGGCGGGGGAGCGCTTCCCCGACCTGCGCGTGGCCATGCGCGACATCCATGTGGGCGGCGGCGAGCCGCCGGTGCGCGTCTACGACACCTCCGGTCCCTACAGCGATCCCGCCGTGCGGACCGACATCCGCCGCGGGTTGGCGGAGCTGCGGCGTTCCTGGATCGAGGCGCGCGGCGACGTCGAGGCCTATGAGGGCCGCGAGGTCCGTCCGGAGGACGACGGGCTGCGCGCCGGCGAGACGCGCGCCGTGCCCGTCTTCGACCGCGCCGGGCGCCGCCCGCTGCGCGGCAAGCCGGGCCGGGCGGTCACGCAGATGGCCTACGCCCGCGCCGGCATCGTCACGCCGGAGATGGAGTACATCGCCGTCCGCGAGAATCTGGGCCGCCAGAGGCTGGCCGAGGCGGCGGCGCGGGACGGCGACGACTTCGGCGCCTCCATCCCCGACCATGTGACCCCGGAGTTCGTCCGCGACGAGGTGGCGCGCGGGCGGGCGATCATCCCGGCCAACATCAACCACCCCGAGTCGGAGCCGATGATCATCGGCCGCAACTTCCTCACCAAGATCAACGCGAACATCGGCAACTCCGCCGTCGCGTCGTCGGTGGGGGAGGAGGTCGACAAGATGGTCTGGTCGATCCGCTGGGGCGCCGACACCGTGATGGACCTGTCCACCGGCCGCAACATCCACACCACCCGCGAATGGATCCTGCGCAACAGCCCGGTCCCCATCGGCACCGTGCCGATCTATCAGGCGCTGGAGAAGGTCGGCGGCAAGGCCGAGGACCTGACCTGGGAGATCTTCCGCGACACGCTGATCGAGCAGGCGGAGCAGGGGGTGGACTATTTCACCATCCACGCCGGCATCCGTCTGGCGCACATCCCGCTGACCGCGAAGCGCACCACCGGCATCGTGTCGCGCGGCGGCTCGATCATGGCGAAATGGTGCCTGTCGCATCACCGCGAGAGCTTCCTCTACGAACGGTTCGAGGAGATCTGCGAGATCATGAAGGCGTACGACGTCGCCTTCTCGCTGGGTGACGGGCTGCGCCCCGGTTCCATCGCCGACGCCAACGACGCCGCCCAGTTCGCCGAGCTGGAGACGCTGGGCGAGCTGACCAAGATCGCCTGGAAGCATGACGTTCAGGTGATGATCGAGGGGCCGGGCCATGTGCCCATGCACAAGATCAAGGCCAACGTCGACAAGCAGCTGGCCCTGTGCGGCGAGGCCCCCTTCTACACGCTCGGGCCGCTGACCACGGATATCGCGCCGGGCTACGACCACATCACCAGCGCCATCGGCGCCGCCATGATCGGCTGGTTCGGCACGGCGATGCTCTGCTACGTCACGCCGAAGGAGCATCTGGGGCTGCCGGACCGCGACGACGTCAAGGTGGGCGTGGTCACCTACAAGATCGCCGCCCACGCCGCCGACCTCGCCAAGGGTCACCCCGGCGCGCAGGAGCGGGACGACGCCCTGTCGCGCGCCCGCTTCGAGTTCCGCTGGCGCGACCAGTTCCACCTGTCGCTCGATCCGGAGACGGCGGAGCGCTTCCACGACCAGACCCTGCCGGCGGAAGGGGCGAAGGTCGCGCATTTCTGTTCGATGTGCGGGCCGAAGTTCTGCTCGATGAAGATCACGCAGGAGGTGCGGGAGTACGCCAACTCCGGCATGGCCGAGATGTCGGAGAGCTTCCGTGTCAAGGGCGGGGAGATCTATCTGGAGGAGGGGCAGGCGGCCAAGTAGCGCCCGAATCGAAAAGGGGACGCCCTCGCGGGCGCCCCCTCGCTTCGGCTCCTTCCCCAGGCGGGGGGAGGGGAAGAGAGCGTCAGGGCGTGGCCGTTGCGCTTCGGCCGCCCGGCGCGCCGTGCGACTCGGCGGCCATGCGGCTGCGCATCGGGCGCAGGACGAACAGCGCCAGCACGGCGGCCAGCGCGTTGACCGCGGCGGCCAGCAGGAAGACCGCGTGCCAGCTTCCCGTGGCGTCGGCGATGATGTTGGCGAAGGGGATCAGCAGCGCCGCCGTGCCCTTGGCGGTGTAGAGCAGCCCGGCGTTGCTGGCGGCGAACTTCGACCCGAAGGTGTCGGCGCAACAGGCCGGGAACAGGCTGTAGATCTCGCCCCAGGCGAAGAAGACCAGACCGGTCAGCAGAACGAAGGCCACCGGGTCGCGGCCGTAGAGGCTGAGCGCGACGATGCCCACCGCCTCGATGGCGAAGGCGATGAACATGGTGTTCTCGCGCCCGATGTGGTCGGACACCCAGCCGAAGAAGGGGCGGGTCAGCCCGTTCAGCACCCGGTCGATGGACAGGGCGAAGGTCAGGGCGGGCAGGGTGAGGCCGAGGATGCTGACCGGCGCGTGGGCCAGCCCGAAATCCTGGGCGATCGGGCCGAGCTGCGCCGTCGCCATCAGCCCGCCGCCGGCCACCATCACGAACATGGCGTACATGACCCAGAAGACCGGGGTGCGGACCATCTGGCTCGGCGTGTATTGCCGCTGCGCGGGCGGGGCGGCGAAGCCGCCGCGGGCGAGGGAGGCGGAGGGCGGGGCGACCAGCAGCCAGGCGAGCGCGAAGACGACCAGCCCCTGGCCCAGCCCGAAGGCCATGAAGGTCGCCTCGTAGCCCGAGGTCTCGATCATCGTGGCGATGGGCACCACCGTCAGGGCGGAACCGGCTCCGAAGCCCGCCGCGGTGATGCCGGCGGCCAGACCGCGCCGGTCGGGGAACCATTTCAGCGCGTTGCCCACGCAGGTGCCGTAGACGGCGCCCGCCCCGATGCCGCCGATGGCCGCCGCCACGTAGAGCACGAGAAGAGAATCCGCCACCGCGTTCAGCGCCCAGGAGGCGGCGCAGAGCACCGAGCCGAACAGCACGACGATCCGCGGGCCGAAGCGGTCCACGAACCAGCCCTCGACGGGCACCAGCCATGTTTCGGTGACGATGAAGATGGTGAAGGCCACCTGGATGGCCGCACGGCCCCAGCCATGCTTGTCGTCGATGGGTTCGACGAAGAGGGTCCACCCGTACTGGAGATTGGCGATCATCGACATGCAGATGACGCCGGCAAGCAACTGCATCCAACGCCCGCCGACAGGCAGGGCGCTCCGCGCACCGGTTTGGCGCATATGGTTCCTCCCGGATGGGTCCGCTATCTCGTTCTTGTCCTGGCGCGCGCGGGGTGCGTTCGGTGCCCGACCGCTTCGCTTTATCCTTCGAACGGGGCAATCCGGTTGCATGCCGTTGGCATGCCAGACGCCAAATTCGTGATGCCTTGACGATGAGTGTGGCGGATAATCCGTGGAGACAGCAACAAATTTTCGTGAGCGGGCGCCGCTCTGGCCGTAAGTGATATATCAAATCGGCCGGCGACGCCTCACCGCTTACACGACCAGAACGGCCCGGAAGTCGTTGACGTTGGTCAGCGTCGGCCCGGTCACCAGCAGGTCGCCGAGCGCGCTGAAGAAGCTGTAGCCGTCGTTGTCGGCCAGCCTCTCCTTGGCGTTGACGCCGGCCTCGGCGGCGCGGGCCAGCGTGTCGGGGGCGAGCAGGGCGCCGGCGTTGTCCTCCGTCCCGTCGATGCCGTCGGTGTCGGCGGCCAGGGCGTGCACCCCCTTTATTCCGTCCAGCGCCACGGTCAGCGCCAGCAGGAACTCGGCGTTGCGCCCGCCGCGGCCCTTGCCGCGCACGGTCACCGTGGTCTCGCCGCCCGACAGCAGAACGCAGGGCTTGGCCGCCGGCTGGTCGTGCTCGACGATCTGGCGGGCGATGCCGGCATGGACGAGCGCCACCTCGCGCGACTCGCCCTCCAGCGCGTTGCCGAGGATGACCGGGGTGACGCCGGCCTTGCGGGCGACCTCCGCCGCGCGCTCCAGCGCCATCTGCGGGGTGGCGACCAGGATGGTGCTGACGCGCTCCAGCCGCGGGTCGCCGGGCTTCGGGCTCTCGTCGCGGCCGGCCAGCAGATGGTCCATGACCGGCTGCGGCGGGGTGATGCCGTACTTCTCCAGAACGGCCAGCGCGTCGGCGTAGCTGGTCGGGTCCGGCACGGTGGGGCCGGAGGCGATCACCGACAGGTCGTCGCCCGGCACGTCGGAGATGACCAGCGAGACCACCCGCGCCTTGGTCGCCGCGGCCAGCCGCCCGCCCTTGATGGCGGACAGGTGCTTGCGGACGCAGTTCATCTCGGTGATGTTCGCGCCGGAGCGGAGCAGCGCCTTGGACACCGCCTGCTTGTCGGCCATGGAGATGCCCGGAGCGGGCAGGGCGAGCAGGGCGGAGCCGCCGCCGGAGATCAGGCAGAGCATCAGGTCGTCGGGGCCGAGCGAGGCGGCGATGTCGAGGATGCGCCTTGCCGCCTGTTGGCCCGCCTCGTCGGGGACGGGGTGCGACGCCTCGACCACCTCGATCCGCTCGCAGGGCACGTTGTGGCCGTAGCGGGTGACGACCAGACCGGACAGCGGACCCTTCCAGTGATCCTCCACCGCCTTCGCCATGGAAGCCGCGGCCTTGCCGGCACCGACGACGACCGTGCGGCCCTTCGGCGGTTCCGGAAGATGCGGCGGCACGCACAGCGCCGGCTGCGCCGAGGCGACGGCGGCGCGGAACATGTCGGTCAGGAGCGCGCGGGGATCGGTGGTCGTCATGGTCTGGTTCTGTCCCTTCCCTGAGCCGCGCCGTTCGCCGGCGCCGGTCCTCATGTGCTGGGAATGCTAACGGATTTGGCGCGGCGGGCAATGGGGAGGGCGTCTTTCCCTCTCCCGTCCCGGGAGAGGGTGGCCCGAAGGGCCGGGTGAGGGTCGTGCGAGGATTGATCGCTGATCCTTGGTGGCACCCTCACCCTCCCATGCTGCGCATGGGCCCCTCCCTCTCCCGGGGCGGGAGAGGGAATGTCAGGCACCCTCACTCCGCGGGTTCGGTCACGCGGTGGTTCTGGCCGATCTCGTGGTTGGCGAGCAGCTCCAGCGCGCGGACCATGCCGGAATGGTCCCACGCCTTGCCGCCCTGGGCGGCGCAGGCGTTGAACAGCTCCTGGCAGGTCGCCGTGTTGGGCAGCGACACGCCGAGCGCGCGGGCGCCGGACAGGGCGAGGTTCAGGTCCTTCTGGTGCAGCTCGATGCGGAAGCCCGGATCGAAGGTGCGCTTGACCATGCGCTCGCCATGGACCTCGAGGATGCGCGAGGAGGCGAAGCCGCCCATCAGGGCCTGACGGACCTTCGCCGGGTCGGCGCCGGCCTTGGACGCGAAGAGCAGGGCCTCGCCCACCGCCTCGATGGTCAGGGCGACGACGATCTGGTTGGCGACCTTTGTCGTCTGGCCGTCGCCGTTGCCGCCGACCAGCGTGATGTTCTTGCCCATCTTCTCGAACAGCGGCTTCACCGTCTCGAAGGCCTTCTCCGGCCCGCCGACCATGATGGTCAGCGAGGCGGCCTTGGCGCCGACCTCGCCGCCGGACACCGGGGCGTCGAGGTAGTCGCAGCCCAGCTCGTTGATGCGCTGGGCGAAGGCCTTGGTCTCGATCGGGGAGATCGAGGACATGTCCACGACGATCTTCCCGGCGGACAGCCCCTCGGCGACGCCGTTCGGGCCGAACAGGGCGGCCTGCACATGGGGGGTGTCGGGGACCATCGTGAAGACGATGTCGGCCTTCTGAGCCACCTCGCGGCTGGAGCCGCAGGCCGTGGCACCCTTGGCCAGCAGGTCTTCCGGGGCCGGGTTGATGTCGTAGACGAACAGGGTGTGGCCGGCGTCGGCCAGATGACCGGCCATGGGGCGGCCCATGATGCCGAGACCGATGAATCCAACGTTCATGGCTGTGTCCTCAAATCTTCTGTGTTCGGGCGGTCGAAACAGGGTGCGCGATCAGGCGGCCCCCCCTCAGGCGATGGCCATCAGGCGGCGACGGTCTCGCCGGGGGTGGCGGCGCGCATCCAGCCCAGCCCTTCGCTGGTCCCCTTGGCCGGCTTGTACTCGCAGCCGACCCAGCCGTCGTAGCCGATCCGGTCGAGCGCCGCGAAGACGAAGGGGTAGTTGATCTCGCCGGTGCCCGGCTCGTTGCGGCCCGGATTGTCGGCGATCTGGACATGCGCGATCTTCGGCAGCAGGCGCTGGATGGTCGGGACGAGATCGCCCTCCATGATCTGCATGTGATAGACGTCGTACTGGATGAAGAGGTTGTCGGAGCCGACGGCCTCCAGGATCCGTTCCGCCTGCGCGGTGTTGGTCAGGTGGAAGCCCGGAATGTCGCGGGTGTTGATCGGCTCGACCAGGAAGCGGATGCCGGCCTGCTTCAGCGCCTTGGCGGCGAAGGACAGGTTGTCCACGAAGGTGCGCTCCAGCGCGTCCGCCGCCACGCCCGCCGGGGCCTTGCCGGCGAGGCAGTTGATCTGCTTGCAGCCCAGCGCTGTGGCGTACTCGATGGCGCGGCCCACCCCGTCCTGGAACTCGCCCACGCGGTCCGGCAGGACGGCGATGCCGCGCTCGCCCGCGTCCCAATCGCCCGCCGGCAGGTTGTGCAGGACCTGGGTCAGCCGGTTGGCGGCCAGCCGCTCGGCCAGCGCGTCCTTCTCGAAGGCGTAGGGGAACAGATACTCGACGCCGGTGAAGCCGTCCTTCGCCGCCGCGGCGAAGCGGTCGAGGAAGGGCAACTCGTTGTAGAGCATCGTCAGGTTGGCGGCGAACTTGGGCATGTCTCTCTCCCGGATGTTCGTTTCGGGCCGGATGTTCGTTACAGGCTTGGCCGGTTGGCGGTCAGGATCGGAGGGCGACGAAGGGGGCGTCAATGCGACGGCCGCCTTTTTTCACCCTGCGGAACCGTGGAACTGGTTGGGCCGCTTGCCCCCACCCTGACCCTCCCCCGCTGGGCGGGGGAGGGGATTGGGGCGCGCGGTGCGCCGATCAGACCCGCACCAGCTCCGGCTCGTCCGCGGGCACGTCCAGCACGTCCTCGAACTCGGTGATGTTGTTGATCTCCGTGCCCATGGCGATGTTGGTGACGCGCTCCAGGATGACCTCGACGACCACCGGGACCTGGAACTCGTCCATCCACTGCTGCGCCTGCGCGAAGGCGGATTGCAGGTTGTCCGGGTCGGTGACGCGGATGGCCTTGCAGCCCAGACCCTCGGCCACCGCGACGTGGTCCACGCCGTAGACGCCGATCTCCGGGGCGTTGATGTTCTCGAAGGAGAGCTGGACCTGGAAGTCCATCTGGAAGGCGCGCTGCGCCTGCCGGATCAGCCCGAGATAGCTGTTGTTCACCAGCACGTGGATGTAGGGCAGCTTGAATTGCGCGCCCACCGCCAGCTCCTCGATCAGGAACTGGAAGTCGTAGTCGCCGGACAGAGCGACGATCTTGCGCTTCGGGTCGGCCACCCGAACGCCGAGCGCCGCCGGCAGGGTCCAGCCGAGCGGACCGGCCTGACCGCAGTTGATCCAATGGCGCGGCTTGTAGACGTGCAGGAACTGCGCGCCGGCGATCTGCGACAGGCCGATGGTCGAGACGTAGCAGACGTCCTCGCCGAAGGCGGTGTTCATCTCCTGATAGACGCGTTGCGGCTTGATCGGCACGTTGGCGAAGTCCGACCTGCGCAGCATGGAGCGCTTGCGGACCTGGCAGGTCTTCACCCACTCCGACCAGTCGCGCAGCTTGCCGGCGGCCTTCCATTCCTTCGCCACCTCGATGAAGAGGTCGAGCGCGGCCCCGGCGTCGGACACGATGCCCAGGTCCGGCGCGAAGACGCGGCCGATCTGGGTCGGCTCGATGTCCACATGCACGAACTTGCGGCCCTTGGTGTAGACGTCGACCGAGCCGGTGTGGCGGTTGGCCCAGCGGTTGCCGATGCCCAGCACGAAGTCGGACGCCAGCATGGCGGCGTTGCCGTAGCGGTGGGCGGTCTG
This sequence comes from Azospirillum formosense, assembly GCF_040500525.1. Classification (NCBI taxonomy): domain Bacteria; kingdom Pseudomonadati; phylum Pseudomonadota; class Alphaproteobacteria; order Rhodospirillales; family Azospirillaceae; genus Azospirillum; species Azospirillum formosense. Next base: position 1,099,875 of record NZ_CP159402.1, read on the forward strand.
CAGACCGACCATGCCGGCCATCAGCGGATGGTCGTCCGGGATGGCGCCCCAGGCCATCAGGGTTGGGATGACCGGCAGGCCGGCGATCTCGGCGAACTCGACCAGACGGTCGCTGGCGTCGGCGTTGATGATGCCGCCGCCGGCCACCAGCAGCGGACGCTCCGCCGCGTTCAGCATGGCCAGCGCCTTCTCCACCTGGGCGCGGGTCGCCGCCGGCTTGTAGGTGGGCAGCGGCTCGTAGGAGTCAGGATCGAACTCGATCTCGGCCATCTGCACGTCGATCGGCAGGTCGAGCAGCACCGGGCCGGGCCGGCCGGAGCGCATCAGGTGGAAGGCCTGCTGGAAGGCGTAGGGGACCTGCCCCGGCTCCAGCACGGTGACCGCCCACTTGGCGACCGGCTTGGCGATGGACGGGATGTCCACGGCCTGGAAATCCTCTTTGTGCAGGCGGGCGCGCGGCGCCTGGCCGGTGATGCACAGGATCGGAATGGAGTCGGCGGAGGCCGAATAAAGGCCCGTGATCATGTCGGTGCCGGCGGGGCCGGAGGTGCCGATGCAGACGCCGATGTTGCCGGCCTTGGCGCGCGTGTAGCCTTCGGCCATATGCGACGCGCCTTCGACATGGCGCGCAAGAACGTGGCCGATGCGGCCGTTGCGTTGCAGCGCCGCGTAGAACGGATTGATGGCCGCTCCGGGGACGCCAAAGCAAACGGACACGCCTTCCTTTTCCAGGACATGCACCGCCGCTTCAATCGCCATCATCCTAGCCATGGCTTGGTCTCCTCCCTCGCGTAACGGGTCGCTGTTGCGTTGGATTGAGCTTTCATCAGCGGGGCGGCTATTGGCAAAGTGTTGGCGAATCCTTTCCGCGTGATGGAAATCGCGCCGAACGGGGCAGTCCTTCACGGCGCCGCGGACAATTATGCTGCACTTGCACAGTCCCGATGGCGCTGTCATCGTGAGCGGATGATGGCGATCCCAAGTCCCCGCCTCCTGGCGATCACCGACCGGCGGCAGGCGGCGCAGCCCCTGCCGGATCAGGCGGCGCGCCTGTTCGCCGGGGGGCTGCGATGGCTGTCGCTGCGCGAAAAGGATCTGGACGAGTCGCGGCAGATCGCCCTGGCGCATGCGCTGGTGGAGCGGGCGCGGCCCTGGGGGGCGCTGGTCACGCTGCACGGCGATCCGGATCTGGCGCTGGCCGCCGGGACGGACGGGGTGCATCTGCCGGAGGGCGCCGACGTGGCGGCGGCACGGCGGCGGCTCGGCCCCGGCGCGCTGGTCGGGCTGTCGGCCCACGACGCGGAGGGGATTCGGCGGGCCGCGGCGGGCGGGGCGGACTACGTCACCCTGTCGCCCGTCTTTCCGTCGCCGAGCAAGCCTGGCTACGGCCCGCCGCTCGGGACGGAGGGGCTGAGACGCTTGGCCGCGGAGGCGCCGCTGCCGGTCATCGCGCTCGGCGGCGTGGAGTCGGGCACTATCGGAGACTGTCTGGACGCGGGAGCCGCCGGAGTGGCGGTCATGGGCACGCTGATGCGGACGCCGGACAGCCTGTCCGGTCTGCTCAAGGCCTTGAAAGCTGGACACCCATAAGGACCGGGGCCGGGCGGAGCCGTCCTTTCCTTATCGTGGTTCTGGACTTTTCAGTCCGAAATGTGCATCTGGTATCTCATATACGAAAACGATGCGATGCCTTTCGCACGACCGGGCCGGCGCACAGTGGGGTGTTTCCGGACGGCCAGCATTGAGGAACGGTGCCGACCATGAACCCTCCGCCGATCAACGTCCAGCCGCTCGACACCGGAACGACCTTCCGCAGCCAAGCGTACCATGCGTTGAAGCAAGCCATCTCGCAAATGGACATTTACGACCATAACGACGAGATCCGGCTTGAGGAGCGGCAGCTCAGCGAGCTGCTGGGCGTCAGCCGGACGCCGATCCGCGAGGCGCTGACCCTGCTGGAGCAGGAGGGGTTCATCCGCCTCCAGCCGCGCCGGGGCATCTTCGTCATCCGCAAGACCAAGGCCGAGATCGTCGAGATGATCCAAGTCTGGGCGGCGCTGGAAAGCATGGCCGGGCGGATGGTCGCGACCCAGGCCACCGACGAGGACATCCGCACCCTGTGGGACCTCTTCCGCAACTTCGAGATGCGGAACCCCAAGGAGCATGTCAACGAATACTCCGACGCCAACATCGCCTTCCACAAGAGCATCATCCGGCTCAGCGGGTCCAAGCTGATCCAGGAGATGACCGACAACCTGTTCATCCACATCCGCGCCATCCGCAAGCTGACCATCGGCCAGGACAACCGGGCGGAGCGGTCGATCAACGACCACAAGGAAATCATCAAGGCCCTGGAACGCCGCGACGTCGATCAGGCCGAACACCTGATCCGCGACCACACGCTGGGTCTGGCGGCGCACGTCGAGAAGCATTGCGACTTCCTGGAGTAATGGTGCCCCGCCCCCGGTGAGGGGGAAGGGCACATCACGGGTGGTCAGGCCGGCTCGTGGAGCTGAGCGGTCGTCACGCTGTTCAGCCCGTTCGCGGTGATCGTGACCACGCGCAGGCTGTTGGTGGTGCCGGGCGTTCCGAAGGGAACGCCCGCCGTCACGATCAGCGACTGGCCGGGGGCGCCGATGCCCTCCTGGGCGGCGACGAGGCTCGCCCGCTCGACCATTTCCGCGAAATTCGCCACGTCGGCGGTCCACACCGGGTGCACGCCCCAGGCCAGCGACAGCAGGCGGGCGGTGCCGCGTTCGGCGCTGAGGCCGAGGATCGGCACGGTCGGCCGCTCGCGCGAGGCGCGCCGCGCGGTGGAGCCGGTGCTGGTGAAGGTGGCGATGCCGGCGGCCGAGATGGTTTCGGCGATCTGACGGGCCGCGGCGGACAGGGCGTCCGGGGTGGTCGCCTCCGGGCTCGGGTGCTCGGAGTCCATGATGCGGCGGTAGAGGGGGTCGCGCTCGACCCGGCGGATGATGCGGTCCATCATCGCCACGGCCTCCACCGGATGCTTGCCCGACGCGGACTCCGCCGACAGCATCACGGCGTCCGACCCGTCATAGACGGCGGTCGCCACGTCCGACGCCTCGGCGCGCGTCGGCGTCGGCTCGGTGATCATGGATTCCAGCATCTGGGTGGCGACGATCACCGGCTTGCCGGCGGCGCGGCTCAGGCGGATCATCCGCTTCTGCAGGCCGGGCACGTCCTCCGGCGGCAGCTCCACGCCGAGGTCGCCGCGGGCCACCATCACGGCGTCCGACAGGGCGATGATCTCCTCGAGTCGGGGCAGGGCGGCGGGCTTCTCCACCTTGGTCATGATGTGGGCGCGGTCGCCGATCAGGGCGCGCGCCTCCAGGATGTCCTCGGGCCGCTGCACGAAGCTGAGGCCGATCCAGTCCACGCCCAGCGTCAGGCCGAACTGCAGGTCGTTGCGGTCCTTCTCCGACAGGGCGCTGAGGGCCAGCGTGGTGCCGGGGACGTTCATGCCCTTGCGGTCGGACAGGGTGCCGCCGACCATGACCTCGGTCTCCGCGTGGTCGGGGCCGCAGCTCAGCACGCGCAGGCGCATGCGCCCGTCGTTCAGCAGAAGCTCGTGGCCCGGCTCCAGGCTGGCGAAGATCTCCGGATGGGGAACGCAGACGCGGCTGCGGTCGCCGGGGGTCGGGTCGAGGTCGAGGCGGAAGCGGTCGCCGCCGGCCAGGATCACCGCCACCTCCTTGAAGGTGCCGACGCGCAGCTTCGGGCCCTGAAGATCGAGAAGCACGCCGATGGGGCGCCCGACCGTCTCCTCGACCGCGCGGATCTGGCGGTAGCGTTCGGCGTGGTCGCGCTGCGTGCCATGGCTGGCGTTCAGGCGGAAGACATCCACGCCGGCCTCGGCGAGGGCGAAAATCTGGCTGTAGGTCGAGCTGGCCGGCCCCAGAGTGGCGACGATCTTGGTGCTGCGGTTGCGCTGCATGGCGCGGGCCTCCTGAGAGGGCGATGACGAGACGATGCGGTGCGGCTCGTGCGGTGACTGCGTGGGGTGCTGGGGCGATGCTGCGACTAGGGTGGGGTGGGGGTCAAATCGCCGCTATGGCTTTTCCACATAGCGGGAAGTCACACGGTTGGTTTGACCGGGGGTGAGCGCTCGGCGGACACTGGGCGCCCGCGATCAGCCAGGACGATGCCATGAACACGCCTGTCGAGCCGCTTTCCGCCGCCGGCCTGATCCTTCTGCGCGACAGCGTGGACGGGCTGGAGGTCTTCATGATCCAGCGCCACCGCGACCTTCGCTTTGCGCCCGGCGCCACGGTGTTTCCCGGCGGGCGGCTGGACGCGGAGGACAGCGAACTGCCCTGGCGGGAGCTGTCGCTGCCGCTGACCGACGACATGCCGCAGCGGATGGCCGCGATCCGCGAGGCGTTCGAGGAGTGCGGGCTGCTGATGACCGGCGGCGCGGTGGATGCCGCCCTTCTCGACGGGCTGCGGGGCGCTTCGGGCGGGACCTTCCTGGAGCGGCTGCTGGCGGCGGGGATTGAGCCGGACGTGGGGGCGCTGGTGCCCTTCGCCCGCTGGGTCACGCCGGAGAGCGTGTGGCGGCGCTACGACACCCTGTTCTTCATCGCCAAGGCGCCGCCGCGCCAGACCGCCGTGGTCGACGGGGTGGAGGCGGTCGCCGGATTCTGGGGCACACCGCAGGCCATCCTGGCCGAGGCGGAAGCCGAGCGGCTGTCGCTGGTCTTCGCCACCCGGATGACTTTGCTGCGTCTGGCCGGCTGCCGCACGGTCCGCCACGCCATGGAGGAGGCCGTGCGCTTTCATCCCCTGCCCCCCATCCTGCCCCGTCCCGCCGACACCCCCGAGGGGCCGGCGCTGTGCATCCCGGAAGGGCTGGGTTACCCGCTGACCCGCGTTCCGCTAGAGCAGGCGCGGCTGGGCTGAGCGCCCCGGCCAGCCCGGTTGCGCGCCGCGCATTTCCCGCCATCAATTCGCCTAAAATTCCGCTATGCGGAATTTCCCGTGCCTTTTTTCGCCGCCGAAGCGTTATCGTCGCAAATGCGACTATTTGTGCATTGCACTCAGTTCGCAAAGTGGCATTATGGGGAAATAAGATATCGGTTTGACCGGAAAATTTTTCCGTTCATGTCCATTGGGTGCCTGAACGCCACGCCGACGCGAGGATAGGTCCATGCTCCACCAGTCCATCATCCAAGGCTCCACCGACACCAGCGGCACCATCGCCGTCGGTGCCGCTGTGGTTGCCGGGCACGCGGCGCTGCCGGCGGCCGGTGGACCGGTTGCCGGTGGACAGGGCGTTGGTGGACAGCGGTGGGTCTACGCCTTCGGCGGTGGCGGTGCGGAGGGGCACGGCGGCATGCAGGCGGAGCTGGGCGGCAAGGGCGCCGGGCTGGCCGAGATGGCCCGGCTGGGCGTGCCGGTGCCGCCGGGTTTCACCATCGTGGCCGAGGCCAGCCGCCGGCACCGCGCCGGGCAGGGCGGCTTCCCCGCCGGGCTGGCCGCCCAGGTGGAAGAGGCGCTGACCCGGCTGGAAGGCGTGGCGGGGGCCCGCTTCGGCGGGGCGGAAAACCCGCTTCTGGTGTCGGTCCGCTCCGGCGCTCGCGCCTCGATGCCCGGCATGATGGACACCATCCTGAATCTCGGCCTGACCGACGCGACGGTGAAGGGGCTGGCGACGCGCAGCGGCGACGCCCGCTTCGCCTACGATTGCTACCGCCGGCTGATCCAGACCTACGGCACGGTGGTGCAAGGGGTGGGCGCCCATGTCTTCGACGCGGCGCTGGAGGCTTACAAGGAGACGCGCGGGCTGAGCCGCGACGCCGAGCTGCGCGCCGCCGACTGGCGCGCCGTCGCCGCCGCCTACCGCGCGGTGATCGAGCGCGAGGCGGGGGAGCCCTTTCCTCAGGACGCGCGGACCCAGCTCTTCGCCGCCATCGGGGCCATCTTCCGCTCCTGGAGCAACGCCCGCGCCGTGACCTACCGGGCGCTGCACGGCATTCCCGACGACTGGGGCACCGCGGCGACGGTGCAGTCGATGGTGTTCGGCAACCGCGGGGGCGCCTCCGGCACCGGGGTGGCCCACAGCCGCGACCCATCCACCGGCGAGGCCGCGCTGTGCGGCGAGTTCCTGGCCGACGCCCAGGGCGAGGACATCGTGTCCGGCCTGCGCACGCCGGGGCCGCTGGCCGGCGCCGACGCCTCGCTTGAAGCGGTCGCCCCGGCGGCCTTCGCCGAGCTGGGCCGCATCGCCGACCGGCTGGAGCGCCATTTCGGCGACATGCAGGAAATCGAGTTCACCGTCCAGCAGGGCCGCCTGTTCATCCTCCAATCGCGCGCCGGCAAGCGGACCCCGGAAGCGGGGGTGCGGATCGCCACGGAGCTGGCGCAGGCCGGCATCATCTCGCGGGCCGAGGCGGTGCGGCGCGCCGACCTGCCGGCGCTGGCGGACAGCCTGCGCCCCATCGCCGATCCCGACGCCCCCCGCGACGTGATCGCCTGCGGCCTGCCGGCGTCCTCCGGCGCGGCCACCGGCATCGCGGTCTTCACCTCGGACGAGGCGGTGCGGCTGGCGGCGGAAGGCGTGGCGGTGGTGCTGTGCCGTCCGGAAACCTCGCCCCACGACGTGCACGGCATGCAGGTGGCCTGCGCGGTGGTGACCGCCCGCGGCGGAGCGACCAGCCACGCCGCCACCGTCGCCCGCGCCATGGGCCTGCCTTGTGTCACCGGGGCGCGCATGTTGCGCGTCGATCCGGCGGCCGGCGTGATGACCGCGGGGGACGTGACCGTCCGGGCCGGCGAGATCATCACCGTCGACGGCGGGGCCGGCCACGTGATCCTGGGCAGCGTGCCGATGATCCGCCCCGAGCCTCCGGAAGCCATGGCGCTGCTGCTGCGCTGGGCCGAGGGCGTCGGTGAATGATGACGTGAAGCCATGAAGAAAGGCCCGCCGTCCGATGGGACGACGGGCCTTCTGGCTGGGGCCTGTGCGCTTCCGCCGCTCCGCGGTCAGTGGGCGTAGACCGGGGTTTCCTGGGCCGGGGGCTGGGTGTGGGCGACCATCTCGGTGAGCTGGAGCTTGGTGAAGTCGCGGGCGCTGACGACGCCGACCAGCGTCGAGCCGTCGAGCACCGGCAGATGGCGGATGTGGTGGCGGTCCATCAGCTCGAGCGCGTGGACGACGCTGTCGTCGGGCGAGCAGGTCTGCGGTGCGCGCGACATCAGCATGAAGACCGGCGTCTTCAGGACGGAGGCGCCGCGGTCCAGCAGCGCGTAGACGACGTCGCGCTCCGACAGCATGCCGGCAACGGCGTTGCCCTCGGTCCGGCAGACGTCCTTGACCACCAGGGCGCTGATGTTTTCCGACTTCATCAGCCGGATGGCCTCCTCGATGGTTTCGCCGGAACGCACGGTGACGACGCGGGATTCCTTGGTCCGAAGAATGTCGGCGACTTTCATGGCGAGCCCTCCACCAGACAGCGGGTTGCGTAAGCGCGCCCTGCACGGAGACCCCCACGGGGGACCGGAACTTGACCGGTGGAACCGCGGCGGGCCGGTCGAAGGCCGTCGGCGGCACCTGGGCATCGGGCAGTGGCAGGTGATGGATATTTGGTATACCAGATGCCACGGGGCGTCAATAGCTAATGTGACGAACAATCAGTGAAATCGCATTTTCATGCAATGAGACCACCGAACCACGCGGCCATTCCCGTGACGTTCACCCGCCTCCTATGGCGTTTGTCAGGGTGCCCACAACGATAGCTGGCATGCCAAATACGTGAAGAAGCCGACGGTGGGGGTGCGATGCTTGCCATGGTGCTGCTGATGGTCGCTGCGTTCGCGTCGGGCGTTCTCAACGCCGTCGCCGGGGGCGGGGCCTTCATCACCTTTCCGGCGCTGCTGTTCGCCGGGGTGCCGCCGGTCAGCGCCAACGTGTCGAGCACCGTCGCCCTGTTCCCCGGCCAGATGGCCAGCGCCTGGGCCTACCGCAACGAGATCCGGGGCGTGACGGAGGTCAGCGTCACCGCCTTCTCCGTGGTCAGCCTCGTCGGTGGCGTGGTCGGGGCCGTCCTGTTGCTGACCACGCCGGACCGCGCCTTCGCCGGGCTGGTGCCCTGGCTGCTGCTGTTCGCCACCGCGGTCTTCGCGGTCGGCAGCTTCATGCCGGCGCTGGCCGCCCGGCTGCGGCTGGGAGGGCGTTCCGTCCTGGTCGTGCAGTTCGTCATCGCCATCTATGGCGGCTATTTCGGCGGCGGGATCGGCTTCCTGATGCTGGCGGCGCTGACCCTGTTCGGCCTGCGCGACATCCACGCCATGAACGGTCTGCGCATCCTGCTGGCCGCGCTGATGAACGGCGCGGCGGTGGCGGCCTTCTGCCTGTCCGACGCGGTGTCCTGGCCGGAAACCGCCGTCATGGCGGTGTCGGCGATCGCCGGCGGCTATGCCGGCGCGTACGCCGCGAAGCGGGTCAGCCGCGACGTGATGAAATGGGTGGTGGTGTCGATCGGCGTGGGGCTGACCCTGTACTTCTTCATCAGGGGCGCCGGGGCCTGAGGGCGCCCCACGCCGGGTCCCGTCAGGGCTGGCCGGGGGCCGCGATCGGACGCAGACCCTTGGCGTAGCTCTTCCACCGCTCCTGATAGACGGCGGCGGGGGCGCGCATGCGCTCCACATCCTCGTCCGACAATGTGCGCACCACCTTGCCCGGCGCGCCGAGCACCAGCGAGCGGTCGGGGATCTCCTTGCCCTCCGCGATGAAGGCGTGGGCGCCGATCAGGCAGTCGCGGCCGATGCGGGCGCCGTTGAGCACCGTGGCGCCGATTCCGATCAGGCTGCCGTCGCCCACCGTGCAGCCATGCACCATCGCCAGATGGCCGATGGTCACGTTCTTCCCGATGAGCAGCGGGAAGCCGGGATCGACGTGGAGGACGGCGTTGTCCTGGACGTTGCTGCCGGCGCCGATGTGGATGCGCTCCTGCTCGGCGCGCATCACCGCGCCCCACCACACGGACACGTCCTCCTCCAGCAGGATGTCGCCGACGACCGTGGCGCTGGGGGCCACCCAGCAGTTGGGCGACAGCTGCGGGACCTTGTCGTTGAAGGCGTAGATCACCCGTTCCTCCATATTTTATCGCTCGCCGATCCTAGCGCGGATCGGTGCGGCGGGGTGCGATTGCTGCACCGCGCTATACCCATAATAAAAATGCGTGATAGGATGGGTGCGCCTGGTTCCCGATCCGTGTGAGGCCCCCCATGCCGCTCTATTCCTACCATTGCACCGCCTGTAACCACGACTTCGAAGCGCTGGTGCGCTCGTCGGAGACGCCCGTTTGCGCCTCCTGCGGGTCGGAAGCGCTGGAGCGGAAGGTGGCGCGCATCGCGCCCGACACCAAGACCGACAAGTTCCTCAAGACCGCCCGCCGCGCCGCCGCCGCGGAGGGCCATTTCAGCAACTACAGCAAGGCGGAACGCTCGCGTATCTGAAGCGAATTTTCGTTCGCTTTAAACTCATGTGGCCTGATTGCCGGCCGGGACCGCCGCGGCCCAGAGCGGACTGCGATCCGCTTCAGCGCTGGGCGTTCACGTCCCGTCCGGTATCCCGTACTTGCGCAGCTTGTTCGCGATCATCGTGTGCGAGGTGTGGAGCCGGGCGGCCAGCTTGCGGCTGGACGGGTAGCGCGGGTAGAGGCGGCGGAGCAGGCCGCGCTCGAACGCCGCCGCCGCCTCGTCCCAGCTGGACGGTTCGGCGGGTTCGCCGCCGGTTTCGGCCTCCATGCGCGCCCCGGCCAGCTCTAGGTCGGCGGCGTCGAGATAGGCGCCGTCGCTCATCGTCACGGCGCGGAAGATGACGTTTTCCAACTGGCGGACGTTGCCCGGCCAGGGGTTGGCGAGCAGGGCGGCGCTGGCCGCGACGGTCAGTCGGCAGGGCGGGCGGCGGGCCTGGGCGCAGGCGCGGGCGATGAAATGGCGGGCGAGCAGAAGGATGTCGTCGCCGCGCTCGCGCAGCGCCGGGACCTGGAGCGACAGCACGTTCAACCGGTAGAACAGGTCCTCGCGGAAGCTGTGCCCGGCGACCATGGCGTCGAGGTCGCGGTGGGTGGCGCTGACCACGCGCACGTCCACCGACTGCTCGCGGTCGCCGCCGACGCGGCGGAAGCGCCCGTCGTTCAGGAAGCGCAGCAGCTTGGCCTGGAGGTAGGGCGACATCTCCCCGATCTCGTCGAGGAAGACGGTGCCGCCATGGGCCAGCTCCAGCAGGCCGGGCTTGCCGCCGCGCTGCGCCCCGGTGAAGGAGCCGGGGGCGTAGCCGAACAGCTCGCTCTCCGCCAGACTCTCCGGGACGGCGGCGCAGTTCAGCGCCAGGAAGGGCTTGTCGCGGCGCGGGCTGGCGCGGTGGCAGGCGTGGGCGATCAGCTCCTTGCCGGTGCCCGTCTCGCCCAGGATCAGCAGCGGCGCGTCCACCGCCGCGACCCGCGCCGCCCGCGCCTTCAACGAGCGGATCGGGGCGGACTCGCCCAGGATGCGGTCGAAGCCGCCCTCGTCGAAGTTCTGCAGCGCGTTCAGCCGCTCGCCCAGACGGCTTGGCGCGAACAGCGTGACGACGCCGCCGGCCGGCCGGCCATCCTCCACGATGGGGGTGGCGTCCAGCAGGAAGGTCTGGCCGTTCAGCGTGACCTCCTGCCCGGCGGCAAGGCGGAAGCCGTTGTCCACGAGCAGGTCGGACAGCTCGGCGTCGCCGAACAACCGGCCGAAATCGGCGCCGGTCAGGTCGGCCTCGCTGCGCCCGGCGACCGTCGCCGCGGCGGCGTTGGCCACCACGATGCGGCCCGCGCGGTCCACCGCCAGCACCGGATCGGGCAGGGCGGCCAGCAGCGCGTCGAGATGGAGCCGCCGCCGCGTGCCGGGCAGGATGTCGATGGGCGTCACGGACTCCACGCCGAGCACGGCGCGCAACGCCGCGTCGAGCGCCCCGAAGCCCTGCACGTCCAGCTCCGGGGCGTCGATGTGGATGTGCGGCGGGTCGACCTCCACCGCGACGACGTTCAGCCGTCGCTTGGCGAGCACGGCCAGGATCTCGTGGGCGATGCCGACCCGGTCGGCGAACAGAACGTCGATGCGCATGGCTCTCCCCGCTGGAGGGGACGAGGGTACCACGGCAGGGCCGCCTGTAAACAGGCATGTACGCTGTAACGATTTCCGTACGTACCGGTCAAGTTACTGAATTGGAATATATTTAATGACGATTAAGCGGTGCCGGCCAAGCGGTGTGTAACGATTTCCGTACAGATTGGTCCGGCGCGTGATCCTCCGCCCCAGCAATTCCGCGGCTTCCCGCACTTGGCATCGGGATTGCGAGGGGAGTGCGGACAAATCCGTGATCTCGGGAGTCTCCACATGCGCGTCATCGTCCTCGGCAGCGGCGTCATCGGCGTTTCCACCGCGTATTTCCTGGCGAAGGCCGGCCATGAGGTCACGGTGGTGGACCGGCAGCCCGGCCCGGCGCTGGAAACCAGCTACGCCAACGCGGGCGAGGTGTCGCCGGGCTATTCCGCCCCCTGGGCGGCGCCGGGCCTGATGACGAAGGCCGTGAAGTGGATGCTGATGAAGCATTCGCCGCTGGTGATCCGGCCCACGCTCGATCCGGCCATGTGGTCCTGGTGCCTGAAGCTGCTGGCCAACGCCAACGAGCGTTCGTACGAGATCAACAAGGGCCGCATGGTCCGGCTGGCCGAATACAGCCGCGATTGCCTGCGCGCCCTGCGCGACGAGACCGGAATCCGCTACGACGAGCGCGCCAAGGGCACGCTCCAGGTCTTCCGCACCCAGAAGCAGGTGGACGCCGCCGCCACCGACATGGCCGTCCTCGACCGCTTCAAGGTGCCCTACAGCCTGCTGGACGTCGAGGGCTGCGCGGCGGTCGAGCCGGCGCTGCGGCTGGTCAAGGAGAAGATCGTCGGCGGCCTGCTTCTGCCCGGTGACGAGACGGGCGACTGCTTCCGCTTCACCAACGCGCTGGCCGCCCTGGCGGCGGAAATGGGGGTGGAGTTCCGCTACAACACCGGCATCCGCAAGCTGGAGAGCGACGGGCGCCGCGTCACCGGCGTGGTGACCGACGCCGGGACGCTGACCGCCGACTCCTACATCGTCGCCATGGGCAGCTACTCCCCGATGCTGGTGAAGCCGTTCGGGCTGGACCTGCCGGTCTATCCGGTGAAGGGCTATTCGCTGACGCTGCCCATCGTCGATCCGGCGGGCGCGCCGGAATCCACGGTGATGGACGAAACGCACAAGATCGCGGTGACCCGCCTGGGCGACCGCATCCGCGTCGGCGGCACGGCCGAGCTGACCGGTTTCGACCTGACGCTTCGTCCGGGCCGCCGCGGCCCGCTCGACCATGTGGTCGGCGATCTCTTCCCGACGGGCGGCGATCTGTCGAAGGCGGAGTTCTGGACCGGCCTGCGGCCCAACACGCCGGACGGCACGCCCATCGTCGGCCCGACCCCGGTGCGCAACCTGTTCCTCAACACCGGCCACGGCACGCTGGGCTGGACGATGGCCGCCGGCTCGGGCCGGGTGGTCGCCGACGTGGTCGGCGGGCGCCAGACGGAGATCGACATGGACGGGCTGACGGTCGCCCGCTACGGCCGCTCCGCCGCCGCGGCCAGCCGCCCGACGGTTGGCGGCGTGGCCCGCCCGGCGGCCCGGTGAGGTCTGCGCTCCACAGGGTTTATTCCTGCCGGGCCTGGGCGCCCTGGTTCAGGCGCGCGGTGTTGAACTCCTTCATGCGCGCCGCGTCGAAGGAGCCGAGCGCCTTCACCTGGTCCGGCGTCGCCTGCAGAGTGACGGAGGTCAGGCCCGGCTCCAGCGCCGCCGCCTTCCAGGCGACGGCGTAGGGGCCTTCGCCCTCCGGCTCGGGCGTGACCACGACGGCCTTGAGAGCGCCGTTGCGGTCGAACACCAGATCCTCCACCGTGCCGAAGAAACCCGCCTCCGTCGCGCCGCCCGCCGTGTTGGCCGGCTGGCCGATGAGGGCGGAGACGCGCCAGTCGCCGGGGCGGCTGCCGGCCTGCTGCTGGCGCCGGATCAGGTCCAGCGTGTCGGGGCCGGTGACCGGATAGGCCAGGATGCCGTCCACCGATCCAGGCATGAGCTGGTGCCAGGGCACGGTGAAGCGCGCCTCGCCGACGTCGAGCATGCCGCTGGCCTCGATCACCGCGCTTTCCAGCCGACCGTCCGGGCCGACGACGAGGTCGACCACCTGCCCGAGTTCCTCGCCGAGCAGCCCCTCGACCTCCGTCCCAACGATCACGCCGGCCCGCCAGCCCTGGTAGAGCCGTGGGTAGGACGCCTCCGCGGTCCGCACCGTCTCGGCGGACTGGGAGGGGTGGGCCTGCGAGGGTTGAGCCTGGACGGGTTGAGGAACGCCCAGGGTCAGGGACGTGGCGATGGCGAACGCGGCGAGGATGCCCGCCGAAGTGCCGCTGTAACGCATGGGTCTTGTGCTCCCGATTGTGACGCGCGGTCCGTCAAAGGGAACATGGGAGGTGCGTGGCGGTTCCGGAGGGAACTCCCCGGAGGTACGCCGGTTGCTGACCGGACAGGCCAACCGAGGAGGCGAGACCATGGCAGGAAAACTTGAGAAGAAGACCGTCGCGGTTCTGGCGACCGACGGCTTTGAGCAGGTCGAATTGACCGAACCGTTGAAGGCGCTGCGCAACGAAGGCGCCGATGTGCGGATCGTCGCGCCGCAGGGCGGGCAGATCCAGGGCTGGAACCACCACGACAAGGCCGACCGGGTGGACGTGGACACGACTCTCGACCAGGCGGATCCCGGCGCCTTCGACGCGCTGGTCTTGCCGGGCGGCGTCATCAACCCTGACGCGCTGCGGCTGGAGCCCAAAGCCATCGAGTTCGTGCGCAGCTTCGTCCAGTCGGGCAAGCCGATCGCCGCGATTTGTCACGGCCCCTGGACTCTGATCGACGCGGGCGGCGCGAAGGGCAAGCGCATGACCTCCTGGCCGTCGCTGAAGGCCGATCTCAGCAACGCCGGGGCGAACTGGGAGGACAGCGAGGTGGTCACCGACCAGGGGCTGGTGACGTCGCGCAAGCCGGACGACCTGCCGGCCTTCTGCCGCAAGATGGTGGAGGAGTTCGCCGAGGGCCGCCACGGCGCACACCGCCACGCGGCCGAGTAAATCCGCATCGTCCCCTCTCCCCGCGCCGGGAGAGGGGACGGACCGCTCAGACCGACGCCAGCGGCGACAGGCCGTTCTGGATCGCCCAGACCGCGGCCTGGGTGCGGTTCTGCGCGTTGATCTTCCGCATCACGTTCTTGAAATGCATCTTCACGGTCGATTCCGTGATGTGCAGGTTGCGTGCGATGGCCTTGTTCGACTGCCCGGCGAGCAGGCAGCGCAGGATCTGGATCTCGCGCTTCGACAGCTCGTTGTTGGTGGGCTGGGCGCGCTCCGGCTGCGGGCGTTCGGTGTTGGCGTTGGCGATCAGCAGGCTGGCGACATGGGTCGGATAGACCACCTCGCCCAGCATGACCAGTTGCAGGGCGCGCAGCAGGGACTCGCTCGACATCGACTTGTTCAGGTAGGCGTCGGCCCCGGCCTTCAACGACAGCGACAGCGTGCGGTCCGCGATGGCGTCCGCCAGCACGGCGATGCGCGCGCTGGTGGCGGCGCGCAGCCGCTTCACCCCGCCGGGCTCGTCGTTCGTCGCATCCCCCAAGGCCACCACGATCAGGTCGGGCTGCACGCCCTGCGCGATGGCCGCCTCGGCGTCCTCCACCGTTGTGGCGTGGTGGCAGACGCGGAACGGGCCGCCGCTGATGAGCGTTCCCAACGCCGCCGAAAACAGCCGATCATGGTCCACGAGCATGACGTTCCAGGTTCTCATCGACACTCCTCCGTGACGCCACCCGTGACGAGCAGCGCACAACGCCAATCGTTGTCCGTTTTCGCCTGGGAAAAGGGAAAAAAGCCGCCTTTATTGTATCGAAAAAGCGTGCTTTACGCTGGTTGTCCCGATGATTTATACGGATGGTCAGGGAGCGGCGCAAGATGCTTGGAAGAAGCTCGATACGAATGAATCATAAATGGCTTCAAAAAGTCAGGAATTCGCGACGGCGCTGCTTCTGCAATGTCCAAAAGAGGTAGCTTTATACTTTTCCGCTGGACAGAAGGTCGGGTCGGTTGAAGGCGTATTTGTTTTCAAACCGGCATCCGGCGGCTTCATGGGGTAGCAAAGCAATGGAAGTTCAGCTGCAGACGCGCGGCAAGGAGCGGTCGGTGGCCGGCAGGGCGCAAAAGTTTCTGGTGGTGGACGACCATCCCCTGGTGCGGCACGGCTTCGCTCTCTCGGTGGGGGAGATCCACCCGGACGCGCAGGTGCTGGAGGCTGGGTCGCTGGACGAGGCGATGGCCATCGCCGACCGCACGCCGGACCTGACGCTGGTTCTGTTCGACCTCAATCTGGGCGACCGCAGCGGGCGCGACGGAGTGCGCCGCATGGTGGAGGTGCTGGGAAACCGCCCGCTGCTGGTCATCTCCGGGTCGGACGAGGTGGCGGACATCGTCGACAGTGTCCGGCTCGGAGCCAGGGGGTACATCCTGAAGACCAGTTCGACGGCGGTTCTGGAGCACGCGATCTCCCTGGCGCTGACCGGGGAGACCTTCCTGCCGCTGCCGCGCGCCGTGCTGTCCGGCAACGTCGCGGCGGAGGTGGCGCGGCCGTCGGGCCAGATCCTCGACCGCTTGACCGACCGGCAGCGCGACGTGTTCCAGCTTCTGCTGGCCGGCCACTCCAACAAGGAGATCGCGCGGGAGCTGGGCGTTCTGGAGGGGACGGTGAAGGTCCATGTCCGGGCCATCATGCAGAAGCTGGGGGTGCGCAACCGCACCCAGGTCGCCGTCGTGGCCGCCCGCAGCGGCTGCTTCCCGGAGGACGCCTGAGGCCCGGCGCCTGACACCGGTCGGCGCCGTTTTTCCATCCGGACCATGCCTTTATGGCTAGACGGCCGGCCCGCCATTGCGGCCTGCGGAGACTTTCCGGCACTATGACGGAAACGCCCGACAGGAGGGACAATGACGGGCTCTGTGCGTTTCGTGCTCGGCGGACGTGTGGTGGAGGTGCGGGATTCCGACCCCACCACCACGGTGCTGAACTGGCTGCGCGCCAACGGGCGCCCCGGTTCGAAGGAGGGCTGCGCCGAGGGGGATTGCGGCGCCTGCACAGTGGTGCTGGGCGACCTCGCCCCGGATGGGCGCCTGCGCTACCGCGCCGTCAACGCCTGCATCCTCTTCCTGCCGATGATCGACGGCAAGCTGCTGCTGACCGTCGAGGATCTGGCCGGGGAGGACGGCGACCTGCACCCCGTCCAGGCGGCGATGGTGGACAAGCACGCCTCGCAATGCGGCTTCTGCACCCCCGGCTTCGTGATGGCGCTGTTCGCGCTCCACCATGACGAGCGCGTCGCGGCCGGCGGCCTGAGCGATGGGGCGATCCACGACGCGCTGGCCGGCAACCTGTGCCGCTGCACCGGGTACCGCCCGATCCTTGACGCCGCCCGAACCATGGCGGCGGAGCGGACCGACGACCGCTTCGACCGGGCCGAGGAGGGGATTGCCGCCCTGCTGCGCTCCATCCAGCGCGACGGGGCGCTGACCGTCACGCGGAGCAGCGCCAGCTTCCATGCGCCGCGGAGCGTCGAGGAACTGGCGACGGTGTTCGCCGCGCATCCGAACGCCACGCTGGTGGCCGGGGCGACCGACGTCGGGCTGTGGGTGACCAAGCAGGGGCGCAGCCTGCCCACGCTGATTCATCTCGCCCAGGTGCGGGAGCTTCACAGGATCGGCGAGGCCGAGGACGCCCTGGAGATCGGGGCGGCGGTGACCTACACCGAGCTGCTGCCGGTTTTGGAGCGCCGCCTGCCCGAACTGGCCGCCCTGGTCACCCGCATCGGCGCCGCGCAGGTGCGCAACTCCGGCACGCTCGGCGGCAACGTCGCCAACGGCTCGCCCATCGGGGACAGCATGCCGGCCCTGCTGGCGCTGGGCGCCTCGCTGGTCCTGAACCGGGGCGGGGCGCGGCGGGCACTGCCGCTGGACCGCTTCTACCACGGCTACCGCAAGAACGACCTGAAGCCGGGCGAATTCGTCGAGCGCATCCGCATCCCGCTGCCGCGCGAGGGCCAGCGCTTCGCCACCTGGAAGGTGTCCAAGCGGCGGGACCAGGACATCTCCGCCGTCTGCGCCGCCTTCCTGCTGACGCTGGACGGGGCGGGGCGGGTGGCGGAGCTGCGCGCCGGCTATGGCGGCATGGCGGCGACCCCGGCCCGCGCTCCGGCGTTGGAGGCGGCGGTCGCCGGACAGCCCTGGACGGCGGACGCCGTGGCGGCAGCGCTGCCGGCGCTCGACCAGGACTTCCGGCCCATGACCGACATGCGGGCCAGCGACCGCTACCGCGCGCTGGTGGCGAAGAACCTGCTGATGCGCTTCCTTCTTCACACGACCGGGGCCGACATGCCCTCGCTGGAGGCGGCCCATGGCTGACGGCGGCACCATCTCCCGGAAGGAGGGCGCCATCCACCCGATCCGCGGCGGCGTCCATCTGGGCATCGAGCATGAAAGCGCCCGCAAGCATGTGACGGGTGCGGCGGCCTACACCGACGACATCCCGGAACTGCCCGGCACGCTGCACGTCGCGGTGCGTCTGTCGGAACGGGCGCACGCGCGCATTCTGGGCATGGACCTGTCGCGGGCGAAGCAGGCGCCGGGGGTGCACGCGGTCCTCACCTACGCCGATGTGCCGGGAGACGGCGACATCGGCACCATCCAGCGCGGCGACCCCATCCTGGCAGACGATGTGGTGACCTACGCCGGGCAGGCGGTGGTCGCCGTTGCGGCGGAGACGCTGTTGCAGGCCCGCGCCGCCGCGCGGCTGGTGGAGATCTATTACGACGACCTGCCGGCGGTGCTGACCGCCGAGGCGGCGCTGGACAAGGGCAGCTTCGTCTCGCCGCCGTTGACCTTCCGGCGCGGCGACGCGGCGGCGGAAGTCGCCCGGGCGCCGCACCGGCTGACCGGCACGCTGGAGGTCGGCGGGCAGGATCATTTCTATCTGGAAGGCCACATCGCCTACGCCATCCCCAAGGAGGACGGCGACCTGCTGGTCCACTCCTCGACCCAGCATCCGGCGGAGGTCCAGCACGCCGTCGCCCAGGTGCTGGGACGGCCGATGCACGGCATCGCCGTGGAGTGCCGGCGCATGGGCGGCGGCTTCGGCGGCAAGGAGAGCCAGCCGGCCCAGATCGCCGCCATCGCCGGCCTGCTGGCGAACGCGACGAAGCGGCCGGTGAAGTTCCGCCTGGACCGCGACGACGACATGCTGATGACCGGCAAGCGCCACGATTTCTTCGTGCGCTACGACGTCGGCTTCGACGGGGAGGGACGCATCCAGGGGCTGGAAATGGACCTCGCCGGGCGCTGCGGCGTGTCGCTGGACCTGTCCAACGGCGTGGTCGACCGCGCCATGTTCCACGCCGACAACGCCTATTACCTGCCGGCGGCACGGGTGACCGGGCACCGCTGCAAGACGAACACGGTGTCCAACACGGCCTTCCGCGGCTTCGGCGGCCCGCAGGGCGTCATCGCCATCGAGCACGTGGTGGACGAGATCGCCCGCTCCCTCGGCAAGGACCCGCTCGACGTGCGGCGCGCCAACCTCTACGGCGGGCCGGGCCGCGACACCACCCATTACGGGATGCCGGTCGAGGAGCCGGAGATCCTGGCCGAGCTGATGGACCGGATCGAGCGGGACGGCGATTACCGACGCCGCCGCGCGGAGATCGACTCCTTCAACGCCCGCAGCCCGGTGCTGAAGAAGGGGCTGGCGGTGACCCCGGTGAAGTTCGGCATCTCCTTCACCGTCAAGCACCTGAACCAGGCGGCGGCGCTGGTCCACGTCTACACCGACGGCTCCATCCAGGTGAACCACGGCGGCACGGAGATGGGGCAGGGCATCCACACCAAGATGGCCCAGATCGCCGCCCAGGAATTCCAGATCGACGTCGACCGGGTGCGGGTCACCGCCAGCGCCACCGACAAGGTGCCGAACGCCCCGCCCACCGCGGCGTCGGCCGGCACCGACCTGAACGGCATGGCGGTGCGCATCGCCGTGGGGACCATCCGCGACCGGCTGGTGGCGTTCCTCGCCCAGCACTGCCACACCACGCCGGACAAGGTGGAGTTCCGCGACAACGCCGTCTTCGCCGGCAACCACGCCATGACCTTCGCGGAGGTGGCGAAGCTGGCCTATCTGAACCGGGTGTCGCTGTCCTCCACCGGTCATTACGCCACGCCGAAGATCTGGTGGGACCGCGAGAAGTGCGAGGGGCGGCCCTTCTTCTACTTCTCCTGCGGCGTCGCGGTGACCGAGGCGCTGATCGACACGCTGACCGGCGAGTACAGCTTCCCCCGCGCCGACGTGCTGCACGACTGCTCGGGCAGCATCAACCCGGCCATCGACCTGGGGCAGGTGGAGGGTGCCTTCGTCCAGGGGCTGGGCTGGGTCACCTCGGAGGAGCTGTGGTGGGACGGCGAGGGACGCTTGCGCACCCACGCGCCCAGCACCTACAAGATCCCGACCTCGCGCTCGCTGCCGGAGGATTTCCGGGTGGCGCTCTACACCGACCGCCCCAACCGGGAGGACACGGTGTTCCGCTCCAAGGCGATCGGGGAGCCGCCGCTGATGCTCGGCATCTCGGCGTGGCTGGCGCTGAAGGACGCCGTCGCGGCGGTGGGCGGCCATCGCCTGCCGGTGCGCCTCGACGCGCCCGCGACGCCGGAGCGCGTGCTGCTGGCCGTCGAGGATGTGAAGGCCCAGGAATTGAAGGCAAGGATGGGTTCCGCCGGTGGTTGACGCGTTGATGAAGAAGGTCGCCGTCCATGGCGCGGCGACGGTGCGGTTCGAGCATCGCCATGGGGCCACGCGCCTCGCCACGCTCTACCACCACGACCCGCTGCGGGTGCTGCTGCCCGACCCGCGGGCGGGAGACCTTCCCATCGCGGTGCTGGTCACCACGTCGGGCGGGCTGGTCGGCGGCGACCGGCTGGACGTCGCCCTGTCGGCGGGGCCGGGGGCGGCGGCGCTGGTGACGACCCAGGCGGCGGAGAAGGTCTACCGCTCCGCCGGGCCGGACTGCCGCATCGACACCCGTGTGACGGTGGAGGCCGGCGCTTGGTTGGAATGGATGCCGCAGGAGGCCATCGTCTTCGAGGGCTCCCGCCTGCGCCGCCTGACCCGGTTGGAACTGGAGGGCGACGCCCGTCTGATCGCGGGGGAGATGCTGGTCTTCGGGCGCGCCGCCTTCGGCGAGACGGTCACCCGCGGCCTCGTCCGCGACGCCTGGGAGGTGGTGCGCGACGGCCGCCTTGCCTGGGCCGACGCCCTGCACATGGACGGCGACCTCGCCGAGACGCTGGCCCACCCGGCGGGCTTCGACGGGGCCGGGGCCTGCGCCACGCTGCTCCACGCCGCTCCCGACGCCGCCACCCGTCTGGAGGCGCTGCGCGCGGCGGCGGAGGGGCTGGAGGGCGTGCGGGTCGGGGCCACCGCCTTCGACGGGCTTCTGGTCGTCCGCATCCTGGGCGGCGAGGCGCGGTCGGTGCGCGGCGCCTACGCGGCGCTGTGGTCGCATCTGCGCTCGGCGGCGGCGGGCCTGCCCGTCAGATTGCCGCGGCTGTGGGAGGTTTGAGCCTCCTTGCCAAAGGGGGATTGCCGGCGTAGCTCCCGTCCCATGCGCTTCACCATCGTCACCTACGGGTCCCAGGGCGACATCCGCCCCTACGTCGCCCTTGGGAAGGGGCTGCGGGCCGCCGGGCACTCCGTCGCCTTTCCCGCCGACCGCGAGTTCCGTGGCCTGATCGAACGCCATGGCCTGGACTACAGCCCGCTGTCCGGCGATCTGCGCGCGGTGACGGGCAGCCGGGAGGCGGACGGGCTGTTCCGCGACGGCATCAACCCGGTCAAGATGATGCGGGCGCTGCTGCGCCTCGGCCAGGACCACGCGCTGGTCTGGATGCGGGAGTACTGGGAGGCGGCCCGGGGGAGCGACGCGATCATCGCCTCCGGCCTCGCCTTCTACGCGGGCGTGGCGGTGGCGGAGAAGCTGGGCGTTCCCGTCGTCGGGACGGCGTTGCAGCCGATGGCGCCGACCCGGGCCTTCCCGCCGCCGATGATGCCGCCCCGGCGCTTTCCCGGCGTCGTGAACTACGCCCTGCATCTGGCGATGATGCAGCTCGTCTGGCAGACCTTCCGGGCGCCGACCAACCGGGCACGGCGCGCCGTGCTGGGGCTGAAGCCGTCCTTCGTCGGGCCGGGGCCGTTGCTGATGACGGCGAAATGGCCGATGCCCTACGCCTTCTCGACCCACGCGCTGCCGCGGCCGGACGACTGGCCGGACTTCATCCGGGCGACCGGTTTCTGGTTCCTGGACGAGGCCGACGGCTACACGCCGCCGCCCGACCTCGCGGCCTTTCTGGACGGCGGTCCGCCGCCGGTCTATGTCGGATTCGGCAGCATGGCCGGGTTCGATCCCGCCGAGACGACGCGGCTGGTCGTCGCGGCCCTGAACGGGCGGCGCGCCGTGCTCTCCGCCGGGTGGGGCGGGATCGACCGGTCGGCCCTGCCGGAGACGGTCCACGGTCTGGAGTCGGCGCCGCACGATTGGCTGTTTCCGCGCGTGTCCGCCGTTGTCCATCACGGCGGCGCCGGCACCACGGCGGCGGGCCTGCGCGCCGGCGTGCCGGCGGTGGTGGTCCCCTTCATGGGCGACCAGCCCTTCTGGGGTGCCCGGCTTCACGATCTCGGCGTGGCGCCGCCGCCGCTTCCCCGCCGGACGCTGACCGCCGACGGGCTGGCCGGCGCCATCGAGGCGACCGGCGATCCGGGCATGCGCGACCGGGCCGCGGCGCTCGGCGAGGTTATCCGGGCCGAGGATGGTGTCGGAAACGCGGTGCGATTCATCGAAGAGGGATTGGCGCACCGCAGCAACGTGGCATAATCCCGCCAATCCATTGGGAAGGCGGAGAGACAGCCCCATGAACCTGACACCGCGCGAGAAGGACAAGCTTCTCGTGGCCATGGCCGCCATGGTGGCGCGCCGCCGGCTGGAGCGTGGCGTGAAGCTGAACCATCCCGAGGCGGTGGCCCTCATCACCGATTATGTGGTGGAGGGCGCGCGCGACGGACGCACCGTGGCCGAGCTGATGCGCGACGGCGCGACGGTGATCACCCGCGATCAGGTGATGGACGGCATCCCGGAGATGATCCACGAGATCCAGGTCGAGGCCACCTTCCCCGACGGCACCAAGCTCGTCACCGTCCACCAGCCGATTCGCTAAGGGGAGCCCCGATGAAACCCGGTGAAATCATCCCCGCCGCGGGCGAGATCGAACTCAACGCCGGCCGCGACACGGTGGAGCTGGACGTCGCCAACGCCGGCGACCGCCCGATCCAGGTCGGCTCGCACTACCACTTCGCCGAGACGAACGGGGCGCTGACCTTCGACCGCGAACAGGCGCGCGGCTTCCGGCTGGACATCCCCGCCGGAACGGCGGTGCGCTTCGAGCCGGGGCAGACGCGGCGCGTGCGGCTGGTCGCCTATGCCGGCAACCGCGTGGTCATCGGCTTCAACGGCAAGGTCAACGGCAGCCTGTGAAGGGCGCCAGCGGAGGGCATCAGACAATGGCGCATCGCATCGACCGGGCCGAATACGCGGCTCTCTACGGCCCCACCGTGGGCGACCGCGTGCGGCTGGCCGACACCGACCTGATCGTGGAGGTCGAGAAGGACCACACCGTCTACGGCGAGGAGGTCAAGTTCGGCGGCGGCAAGGTGATCCGCGACGGCATGGGGCAGGCCCAGACCTCGCGCCAGGGCGGCGCCGTGGACACGGTCATCACGAACGCGCTGATCATCGACCACTGGGGCATCGTCAAGGCCGACATCGGCATCGTCGGCGGACGAATCGCCGGCATCGGCAAGGCCGGCAACCCGGACGTCCAGCCGGGCGTGACCATCGTCGTCGGGCCGGGGACCGAGGTCATCGCGGGCGAGGGCAAGATCGTCACCGCCGGCGGCATCGACGCCCACATCCACTTCATCTGCCCGCAGCAGGTGGACGAGGCGCTGAATAGCGGCGTCACCACCATGCTGGGCGGCGGCACCGGCCCGGCGGCCGGCACGTCGGCCACCACCTGCACGCCGGGGCCGTGGCACATGGCCCGGATGCTCCAGGCGGCGGAGGGGCTGCCGATCAACCTCGGCTTTTTCGGCAAGGGCAACGCCAGCCGTCCCGACGCGCTGCTGGAGCAGATCGCGGCGGGCGCCTGCGGCATGAAGCTGCACGAGGACTGGGGCACCACCCCGGCGGCCATCGACACCTGCCTGACCGTGGCCGAGGAGACGGACATCCAGGTGGCGATCCACACCGACACGCTGAACGAGTCGGGATTCGTGGAGAACACCATCGCCGCCTTCAAGGGCCGCAACATCCACGCCTTCCACACGGAAGGCGCGGGCGGCGGCCACGCGCCGGACATCATCAAGGTGGCCGGTCTGCCCAACGTGCTGCCCAGTTCCACCAACCCGACGCGGCCCTTCACGGTGAACACGGTGGACGAGCATCTCGACATGCTCATGGTCTGCCATCACCTGTCGCCCCGCATCCCCGAGGACGTGGCCTTCGCCGAAAGCCGCATCCGGCGCGAGACCATCGCGGCGGAGGACATCCTCCACGACCTCGGCGTCTTCTCCATGCTGAGTTCGGACAGCCAGGCCATGGGCCGGGTCGGCGAGGTGATCATCCGCACTTGGCAGACCGCGCACAAGATGAAGGTTCAGCGCGGGCGTCTGGCCGAGGAGACGGGCGAGAACGACAATTTCCGCGTCAAGCGCTACGTCGCCAAGTACACGATCAACCCGGCGCTCTCGCACGGCATCGCCCATGTCGTCGGCTCGGTCGAGGTCGGCAAGCTGGCCGATCTGGTGGTGTGGTCGCCGGCCTTCTTCGGCGTGAAGCCGGACATGGTGCTGAAGGCCGGGACCATCGCGGCGGCGCTGATGGGCGACCCCAACGCCTCCATCCCGACGCCGCAGCCGGTGCATTACCGCCCGATGTTCGGTGCCTATGGCCGTTCGCTGCAGGCCAGCTCCCTGACCTTCGTCAGCAAGCTGTCGCTGGAGAACGAGGCTTTGCGCTCGCTCGGCCTGCGGCGCGAGCTGGTCGCGGTGACGGGGGTGCGGGCCATCGGCAAGAAGCAGATGATTCACAACGATTCCACACCCCACATCGAGGTCGATCCGGAAACCTACGAGGTGCGCGCCGACGGCCAGCTCCTGACCTGCGAGCCGGCGGACGTGCTGCCCATGGCGCAGCGGTACTTCCTGTTCTGAGTGCGGGGTGACGGGTTCGTGATTGGTGTCTTCGATTCCGGGCATGGCGGTCTGACGGTGCTGCGCGCGCTGGTGGCCGCCGCTCCCGGGCGTCCCTTCGTCTATCTCGGCGACCATGCCGCCGCTCCCTATGGTCCGCGCAGCGAGGAGGACATCTACCGCCTGACGGTCCAGGGGGTGGAGCGGCTGTTCGCCCAGGGCTGCGGGCTGGTCGTCCTGGCCTGCAACACGGCGGCGGCGGTCGCCCTGCGGCGGATGCAGCGGACGTGGCTGCCCACGGCCCATCCCGGCCGCAACGTGCTGGGCGTTCTTGTCCCGATGGTCGAGGCGATCACCCGCGTGCCCTGGATGCAGGACGGCCCCGCCGCCGACTGGCGTCCGGAGCCGAGGACCGTCGGCGTCTTCGCCACCCCGGCCACCGTCGCGTCGGGCTCCTTCCCGCGCGAGATCGGCAAACGGGCGCCCGACGTCCGGGTGGTGCAGCAGGCCTGTCCGGACCTCGTCCCGCTGATCGAGCGGGGGGCTGGGGACGCGGAGCTGGCTCCGGCGGTGCGCGGCTATGTGCGGGCGCTGCTGGAGCAACTCGGCGGCCGGCCGCTGGACGCGGCGGTGCTCGGCTGCACCCATTACCCGCTGGTGGCGCATCTGTTCGCGCAGGCGCTGCCGCCGGGGGTGGAGGTGCTGTGCCAGCCCAGTCTGGTCGCCCGGTCTCTGGACAATTACCTGGAGCGCCATCCCGAATACGCCCCTGTTGCGGGCGAGGCGGGGGCCCTTCGTTTCTTCACCACGGGAGCGGCGGAACCGGTCGGCGCCCTCGCGGGACGTTTCTTCGGCCGGCCCACACCCTTCGAACGGCTTTCTCCATGACCGACACGCTCCGCCGCGCCACCCGAGTCCACGCCCGCGGTCATTGGCCCGCCGAGAGCGAGGCCGGCACGGTGACCCTCGCCTTCGACGACCGCCACCGGCGGCGCATGGTGATGACGGACGACGCGGGGGCCGACTTCCTGCTGGACCTGCCGCGCGCGGTCGCGCTCGATCATGGCGACGGGCTGGAACTGGGCGATGGCGCCTATCTGCGCGTGGTCGCCGCCGACGAGGACCTGATGGAGGTGCGCTGCGGCGGCGGGACGGAGGGCTTCGCCCGCATCGCCTGGCACCTCGGCAACCGCCACCTGCCGGTGCAGATCGTCGGCGAGACGATCCGCCTGCGCCGCGACCATGTGATCGAGGACATGCTGAAGGGGCTGGGGGCCAGCGTCGCCGCCATCCACGCGCCCTTCGCGCCGGAGGGCGGGGCCTACTCGGGGCAGGGTCATGGCCATGGGCACGGCCATAATCATGGGCATGATCACGACCACGGTCACTCGCATTCCCACGGCCACAGCCACTCCCATTCTCATGGGCACTCCCATTCTCATGGGCATTCCCATTCCCACGGTCATTCGCATGACTGAGGGCGCTTGCCCCCTCCCTGACCCTGCCCCGCTTCGCGAGGGAGGGGACTTGGGCGAGGATAGGCACCCTCTCCCGCATAGCGGGGGAGGGGCGGGATGGGGGACCGTCTCGGCCACCCACCTCACCAAGCTCCTCGCTTGGCTGTCGCCGTCCTTCCCGGTCGGCGGCTTCTCCTACAGCCACGGCATCGAGGCGGCGGTGGAGCAGGGCCTCGTCCGCGACCGCGACACGCTGGCGCGCTGGATGGACGGCATCCTGCGCCACGGCGCCGGGCGGACCGACGGCATGCTCTTCGTGGCCGCCCACCGCGCCGTTCTGGCCGGTGACGAGGCGGGCTTCGCCTGGGCGGTCGAACGCGCCGACGCCATGCGCGCCTCTTCGGAAACCGCTCTGGAAAGCCGGGCGCAGGGGCAGGCCTTCCTCATCGCCGTGCGCGCCGCCTGGCCGCTGGAGGGGATGGAACGCTGGGACCGGGTGATCGCCGACACCGGCCGTCCGGTCGCCTACGCCGTCGCCGTGGCGCTGGCCGCCGCGTCGATCGGCGTGCCGGAGGGGCTGGCGCTGTCGGCCTATCTGCACGCCTTCGCCGCGAATCTCGTCTCCGCCGGGGTGCGGCTGGTGCCTCTCGGCCAGACCGACGGGCAGAAGGCCCTGGCGGCGCTCGATTCCGTGGTGCACTCTGCGGCGGAGGCCGCGCTGGCCGCCCCGCTCGACGATCTGGGCAGCCGCGCCATGGCCGTCGATTGGACCTCCATGATCCACGAAACCCAATACACGAGGTTGTTCCGCTCATGACCGCCCCGATTTCCAAGAGCCATGGTGGCCCCCTGCGCGTGGGCATCGGCGGGCCGGTCGGCTCCGGCAAGACGGCGCTGACCGACGCGCTGTGCAAGCGCATGCGCGATGATTGGGAGGTCGCGGCGATCACCAACGATATCTACACCAAGGAGGACGCCGAGTTCCTCACCCGCTCCGGTGCGCTGACGCCGGACCGGATCATGGGCGTGGAGACCGGCGGCTGCCCGCACACGGCGATCCGCGAGGACGCCTCGATCAACCTCGCCGCCGTCGACGAGATGAACCGCAAGTTCCCGAACCTCGACCTGATCTTCGTGGAGTCCGGCGGCGACAATCTGGCGGCGACCTTCTCGCCGGAGCTGGCCGACCTGACCATCTACGTCATCGACGTGTCGGCGGGCGACAAGATCCCGCGCAAGGGCGGGCCGGGCATCACCCGCTCCGACCTGCTGGTCATCAACAAGATCGACCTCGCCCCGCTGGTCGGCGCCAGCCTGGAGGTGATGGATCGCGACGCGAAGAAGATGCGCGGCGACCGGCCTTTCGTCTTCACCAACATCAAGACGGGGCAGGGGCTGGACGCCGTCCAGTCCTTCATCGTTCAGCGGGGTGGGTTGCCGCTTCCGGGCTGACCGCTTCGCGGAAGAAGCATTCGCGGAACCTCCGTCTTGGCCGTGCTGTTTTCCCCGCGTGAGAACCACACGCACGGAAACCAAGCCGGAGGCCCCACGATGAAACGTTTGCTCCTCAGCGCCGCCATGATCGCGGGGGCGCTCGGGCCTTGGCCGGCGCTCGCCGAGACCTGCCCGGAGGGGGTGAACCGGCTTGGCCAGCGCATCGGCGCGCTGGAGGCCGCCGGCAACCAGACCCCAGCGTCCATCAGCCCGCAGGAGATCGGCCAGCTCCGCGCCCTGCGCCAGACCGCCGAGCGCGCCGGGCAGCGCGGCGGCGAACCCGCCTGCCAGACCATCCTGGGCGAGGCCGACGCCCTGCTGCGCTCGGTCGAGCATCCACGCGTGGTCGCCGCCGACGACCTGTCGAAGGCCAAGTTGCACAATGCCAGCGGCGAGGAGATGGGCTCCATCTCCGAACTGGTGGTCGATCCGAACACCGGGCGCGTCGCCTACGCCGTTGTCGAGGCCGGCGGCTTCCTCGGTCTGGGCGAGCGCAACTTCCCGGTTCCCTGGGCGCTGATCCAGCCGGCACAGGCCGGCGACGGCTACATCCTGAACGTGACCAAGGACCGGCTGACCGCGGCGCCGCAGTTCACCCGCTCCAACCGCCCGGACATGTCGGACCGGCAATGGGCGGTGGCGCTGCACACCTATTACGGCGTCCAGCCCTATTGGATGCGGGACGGTGCGGCCCTCGCCGCGGTTGGTATGCCTGAGGGCGGTGCGGCGGGCTCGCCGCAGCTCCAATCGGAGGTGCAGCGACTCTCCCAGGAGGTGGACCGGTTGAACCGCGAGCTGTCGCAGGCCCGCACGCTGGCCGATACGGCCCGCAAACCCGACGGGGCGGCGCAGCCGGGCTCGTCCGGATCGACCGGCAACGCGCCGGCCCCGGGCCAGGGCGTCTCATCGCCGCCCGCCCCGCAGCAGTGACCCCTGAAGCAGTGACGCTAGAAAAAGATCGAGGAGAGCAGCGATGGCGATGACGAGCCAACAGGGCAAGGGCAGCCGCAACGCGGCCCTGCCGGACGATCTCGAACGCATGATCAACGTCGGGCACACCGAACGCCTGGTGTCGCTGGTGGGCGGCGGGCTTCTCGCCGTGCTCGGGCTTCGGCGCCCGACCGTCGGCGGGGCGGCCCTGGCTCTGGCCGGCGGCGCCCTGGTCGCTCGTGGCCTGACCGGCTATTGCCCGGCCAAGGCGATGATGGAGGACTGGAGCGGCCAGGACGGCGCGGGCACCCCCACCGGGGACGTGGAGCGCGGAGTCCACCGCTACTCCCGCCATCCCGGCGACATCTACGACGACGCCGACGAGAAGGAAAAAGTGGACGAGGCGTCGATGGAATCCTTCCCGGCCAGCGATCCGCCCTCCTTCACGCCCGGCGCCGTCTGATCGTCTCCGGCTCCATGGCGCCTGCACCTATGAAAAGGCCCCTCCGACAGGTGGGGCCTTTGTTTTTGTTGCGGTCTTTCTCATGAATACGCAAGAAAGAGGTATGGATTATCGGCTCGGACTTCGCGTCTTCGCTGTGTGAAGGCTGTGTTACGGATAAACAAAGCGATAATGTCAGGTATATTGCGACTTTAACAAGTTGCCTATGACCTTCGATTGCATTATGGTGCGTTGCACAATTCGAGTGATCCGATCTGGCGCACTCTGAATCCGGCCACCTTGCAATCCGGGAAAGCCAGCCTATGACCACGATCATCCCCGCCGCCGCCACTCTTGAAGGCAAGAAGGGCCTCGTGCTCGGCATCGCCAACGATCAGTCGATCGCGTGGGGCTGCGCCCGCGCCTTCCGCGCTCTGGGCGCGGATCTCGCGGTCAGCTATCTCAACGACAAGGCGAAGCGCTTCGTCGAGCCGCTGGCCCAGCAGCTCGAAGCGGAGATCTTCGAGCCGGTCGACGTCACCGGCGAGGGTGAGCTGAAGGCCATCTTCGAGAAGATCGAGCAGAAGTGGGGCAAGCTGGACTTCGCGCTGCACTCCATCGCCTTCGCCCCGCGGGACGATCTGCACGGCCGCGTCGTCGATTGCTCGCGCGAGGGCTTCCAGATGGCGATGGACGTGTCCTGCCACTCCTTCATCCGCATGGCCCGCTACGCCGAGCCGCTGATGAAGGACGGCGGTTCGCTGTTCACCATGTCCTATTTCGGCGCCAACCGCGTGATCGACAATTACGGCGTCATGGGCCCGGTGAAGGCCGCCCTCGAGGCCAGCGTGCGCTATCTGGCGTCGGAACTGGGCCCGAAGGGCATCCGCGTGCACGCCATCTCCCCTGGTCCGATCAAGACCCGCGCCGCCTCCGGCATCGCCCATTTCGACGAGCTGATGGAGAAGGCCGCGGAACGCGCGCCGGAGCAGCGCCTCGTCACCATCGAGGAGGTCGGCTACACCACCGCCTTCCTGGCGACCGACGGCGCCAAGGGCATCACCGGCAGCACGACCTATGTGGATTGCGGCTACTCGATCGTCGGCTGATCGGACGTTGTTTGACTGGTAGGTTGGGGCGGCCGATCGTCGCCTCATCTTCATAAGGTCGATGTGAAGGCAGGCGGAAACACGCTGTTTCCCCTGCCTTTTCGCGTCTTTGTCTTGGTGCGGCAAAATGCCATGTGACCATCGTATGCGTTCGTTTTGTAGAAAACGCCCCCATAATGCAGACGGGAGGCCGCCGGTTGCGGAACCGGCGGCAACAAGGGGCGCGGCGTCTTGGATTTACGGTTTCTTGACGGATTGCGCACCTTCATCTTCAGTTGCGCAGGCACGGCGCGCTTCCCTTCAATGCGGTGGCTTTCGGCTGAATTGCCCGGTGGCCGCGGAAGACAGGGTGCGGAGGGTTCATGGGTGTCATTACGTGGAGGCGGCAGCTCAGCGTCGGCCAGCCGTCCATCGATGAAGATCACAAGCACCTGATCGAGTATCTGAACGAACTGGATGCCGCGCTGAACGCGCGCGGCTTCATGCCCGTGCGCGTCGCCAAGATTCTCATGAAGCTGCTGGAGTACACCCAGCAGCATTTCGCCCGCGAAGAAAAGATCATGCAGGCCGTGCATTACCCGAAGTTCGAGGAGCATGTGCGCCAGCACCACGAGGCGGTGAGGACGCTGAGCGAATTGTCCGCTGTCTTCACGCGGGAACCGACCCACCAGAACGCCGAGCGGATCTACACCTTCACCGCGAACTGGCTGGTCCACCACATCATCATGCAGGACACGCAGCTGACGCCCTATGTGCGGGGCGTCTGGGTCTGAGGGCGAAAGCTGCGGTTACAGGAAGGCGCTGCGCCGCCGTCCTGCGGCGTTCTCCCACGCCCATTCGACGACGAGGCTGAGCAGCCGCTCCAGGGTTGGGCGCACTTGGCGCGCGGCCTCCTCGCGGAAGCCGAAGGGGGATTCCTCGTCCATGTAGGTGATCTGCGACAGTTCGAGCTGGATGGAGTGGATGTTGTCGGCGGGGTTGCCGTAGCGGCGGGTGATGAAGCCGCCCTTGAAGCGCCCGTTCTGCACGGAGGAGAAACGCCCGGTGGCGGTGAGCACGTTCATCACCCGGCCGACCAGCGCCGGCGAGGCGCTGGTTCCTTCCGCCGTGCCCAGGCTGAAATCCTGGATCTGCCCGTCGAAGAAGCGCGGCACGCGCGACCGGATGGAATGGGCGTCGAACAGCACCGCCACGCCGAAGCGTTCCTTCAACGCCTGAAGCTCGCCGTTGAGCTGCTCGTGATAGGGGCGCCAGTAGGCGCCGACCCGCCGCTCCACCTCCGCCGCATCCGGTTCCATCCCCGGCCGATAGACCGGCTGGTGATCGAAGGTGGAGAGGGGGCAGAGTTCGGTGCCGCCGGTCCCGGGAGGGGCGCTATCGGGATCGCGGTTGAGGTCGACCACGTAGCGCGACAGGACGGGCTTCAGGAATCCGACGCCCAGCGCCGGGGCGAAGTGATAGAGGCGGTCGAGATGCCAGTCGGTGTCCGGAACCGCCAGGGCGGCGTCGGTCATGGTGGCCGCGATGTCCGGCGGCACCACGGTGCCGACATGCGGGATGCTGAGCAGGACGGGGGTTTCCCCCGGCTGGAAGCGGAACGTCTCCATGCCAACACCCCTTGTTTCCTGGCCTGTTTCTTCAAGCCATTTGTGCAACAACGGTTTGATGCGCCGCAGCATGGACGGAACTATGCGGCGCAACCGGCATGGCGGTCAAATCCTATTGCGTATTTGTTATAAAGGCTTCGAAGAGTTGTGGCGGCCGAAACCTCCGCAACCGTTGCCGCCTCAGGCTTCCAGATCGCCTTCGCTTTCCTCCGCCACATGGTCGACCATGTCCGACAGGACGCGCCGGATGTGCTCGTCGGTGATCAGGTAGAACACGCGGTTGCCGCGCCGTTCCGCCTGGATCAGCCGCCCCGCCCGCAGCAGGCGGAGGTGGTGGCTGACCAGCGACGGCGACAGGCCCAGCGCCGCCGCCATGTCGCCGACCGAGGTCGAGGTGTCCAGGCAGGCCAGGATGATGCGCAACCGGCTGGGGTCGCTCATCAGGCGGAACATGTCGGCCAGTTCGGTGGTCTGGTCTTCGGACAGGCGGAGATGCGCCGGCTTGTCCTTCGGTGCTGCCCCTTTTTGCATGCCGCGTTGGTTCCCGCTTGTAAGGTTTTTATCGGTTGCGGCGTTTTATCGGTGATTGCCGCCCTTTACAAAGTATAGGCCGGAAGCCGCGTCAATCCCATAGGTCGGCGAAACGGTCATCGAAGTCGCTGGGCGGCGCCCTCTTCCGTATGGCCTGCCGCTCGCCTGTTGACCTTGGGCGAAGGCTCGGGAACAATTCGGCCGCAAGCACGACGGTCCGGGACAAAGGCCGCACAGGATGCCTTCAACGATCGAATGAACGGTCGAACGAACGACCGGAACGGGCAGGGTCGAGAGGGAGGACCGCCATGACGTCGCGCCGACAGGTGCTGCTGCCGCTCGCGCTGGCCCCGCTGGCCGGCTGGGCGATCTGGGCCACCAGCGCCAGCGAACCCACGCATCCCGCCGGGCCGTTCCATCTGCCGCTGGACGACACCACGGCCCTCTGGCGGGACCTCGTGCAGGTCCGCATGGAGGGACCGGCGGCAAACCCGGTCTTTCCCACCCGGGTCAAGGCGCTGGACGGCAAACTGGTGACGGTGCGCGGCTTCATGGTGCCGCTGGGCGACGCCCCGGCCCACAACCGCTTCATCCTCGCCGCCAACCCCGTCTCCTGCCCGGCCTGCCACCGGCCCGGCCCGTCCAGCATGCTCTATGTCCACAGTCAGATTCCGGTGCGCGAGACGCAGGGGCCGGTGATGATGACCGGCACGTTGCGGCTGAATCCCCTGGAAGGTCTGTTCTACCGTCTCGACCGCGCCGAGCTGCGCTACGCCTGAGCGTTGCGCAGCGGGTTGGTTGTTCCTTTTTCCGCTGTGTCGTGAGAGTCTGCCGCCTGTTCGAGTCGGAGCGATGGCGGGGAGCGCGTGGCCGGAAGGGGAGTGGCGCAGTGGCGTGCCGCCGGGCTGTTCCTGGCGCTCGCGCTGTATGGCCTGCTGAGCGCGCCGGCACCGGCGGAGATCCGCTTCGCCGAAGCGATGATCGGCGCGCTGCTGGTCCTGGCCGTCGGGCTGTTCCGTCCCCTGTCGGTGGCGACGGGCCACGCGCTGCTGGAGCGCGGGTTGCCGCCATGGGAGATGCCGGCGGTGCTGGCGCTGGCGGTGCTGCTGTGGTGCCCCCTGATGCGCGGCGTATGGCTGGACTGGGCGCCGGCCGACATGGTGCGCGATGTGGTGCCACTTCTTTACTTGTTTATTCCGGTGCTTCTGGTGCCGATGCTGCGCGCCGCTCCCGACCGGGCGGTGAGGCTGCTGACCGGCGGTCTGGCGGTGGCCGGCGTCGGTTTCGCCTTGCGCTGGTGGAAGCAGACGGGGTGGGGCTTTGGCGCCGTCGGCGTCCGGGCGATGGCGGATGGCGGCGTCTACCTGCTGAACGCGCCCTCGGTGCTGTTCGCGGCCATCGCGTTGCCGGCCTTTGGGGTGGGAATGCTGGTGCAGGGCGGGTGGCTGCGCCGTGCCGCCGGCGCCGTCGCGGTTCTGGGCGGCCTGTTGTGTCTGGCGGCGCTGGCCGGTGCGGTGCACCGGATGGCGCTCGGGCTCGCCGTCCTCGCCTTCACGGCCCTCGGGCTGTGGTGGCTGCGCCGGGCGCCGCTGGCCGGGGTGGGGGCGGGCATGGCGGCGCTGCTGCTGGCGGCGCTCTTTCACGACGCGTTTCTCGGCGCCCTGGGCCAGGTGGCGGAGAAAACCCGGCTGGCCGGGGCGAACACCCGGTGGGAGGAGGCCGAGGCCGCGCTCGGGCAGGCTCTGTCCTCTCCGGCCGCCTTTCTCTTCGGGCAGGGGTGGGGGGCGCTCCTCGCCAATCCGGCGGTGGGCGGTTGGCGCGTGTCCTACACCCACACGCTAGCGACCTATGCCCTCGCCAAGACCGGAGTGCTCGGCATGGGCGCCCTGATCGTCTATCTGGGCGGTCTGGCGCCGCGCGCGCTGGATCTTCTCCGCTCCGATCCCGCGCTCGGCTGGGCGGTGCTGGCGCCGCTGCTGATGGCGCTGGGCCTGCACACCAGCTTCAAATATCTCGACACCGGCCTTCTCCTCACGCTGGCGGCGCTGGCGGCGGAACGCGGGAAGCGGTTGCCCGTGCGCTGACGGAAATGCATACTTACGCGTGCTCCATCAATGAAGCGATCGTTCTTTCGTGGATTCACCGTCCGTCCTATTCGTCAACCGCGTGTTTCCTCCTGACAAGGGGGCGACCGGACGTTGTCTGCGCGACGTGGCGGAACGGATGGCGGGGATAGGC
This sequence comes from Azospirillum formosense, assembly GCF_040500525.1. NCBI lineage: Bacteria > Pseudomonadati > Pseudomonadota > Alphaproteobacteria > Rhodospirillales > Azospirillaceae > Azospirillum > Azospirillum formosense. The sequence continues at coordinate 1,134,121 of NZ_CP159402.1, forward strand.
TGGCGGGTGACGGTGGTCGCGGACGGCTCCGGCCCCAGCGCCGCGCCGCCCGGTGTCACCGTTTGCCGCGCCGGCTGGGGGCACCCCTCCGCAGCGGAAGGCGCTTCCACGGATGTGCGGCTGACCGCCCGCGGCTATCTGGCGGCCGCGCTGAGGTTGAGCCAGCGGGCGCTGCGCCTGCCGCGGCATGACGTCGTGGTGACGATGACCGACCCGCCGCTGCTGGTCTGCGCCGCTCCAGTGATCGCCGCGCGCCATGGTGCGGCGTCGATCCACTGGAGCCAGGATGTGTTTCCGGCGCTGCTGCCGGTGCTCGGCGTCCGCTTGCCGGAGGCGTTGATGCGGGTAATCGAACGGGCGAGCACTCGGGCGCTTCGCCGACAGGACGCGGTGGTGGCCATTGGGCGCTGCATGGCCGGGCGTTTGGCGGCGGCGGGGGTGCCGGCTGAACGGATCACCATTCTGCCCAACTGGCCCGATCCGGGCATCCGGCCGGTGCCGCGGGCGGAGAATCCGTTCCGGAGGGAGCATGGGCTGGGCGGACGCTTCACCGTGGCCTATTCGGGAAACATGGGGCTTGCCCATCCCATGGACGCCGTCCTGGACGCGGCGGCGATGCTGGCGCGCAGCGACCCTGCCATCGCGATTCTGCTGATCGGCGACGGGCGCCGCCGGGCGGGCGTCGCCGAGGCCGTAGAGCGGCGTGGGCTGACGAACATCCGGCTGCTGCCGCTCCAACCGCCGGATCGGCTGGCCGAAAGCCTGTCCGCGGCGGATCTGCATTTGGCGACGATGGACCCGCGGGCCGAGGGGATGCTGGTGCCCAGCAAGGTGGCCGGCGCGCTGGCGGCTGGGCGGCCCTGCCTGTTCCTGGGGCCGGAGGGCAGCGACGCGGCCGCCATGCTGGACGGCTGCGGGCAGAGGCTGGCGCCTGATGACCCGGCGGGTCTGGCCGCCGCGATCCGTCGCTACGCCGGTGATCCGGCCCTGTGCGCGGCCCAAGGGGCGCGGGCGCTGTCCGTCGCGGCGGCCTGGGACGCCGCAGCGGCGGCGCGGCGCTTCGCAGCGCTGGCGGACGGTCTGCGTCAGAGAAAGCCGCTTGACGTCTCCGCTCTGCCGGGGCGGAGCTTGCCCCATGCCTGACGGCGTGCCATTGCGCCGTTCCCCGCCGGAGGTCGAAGCGGTGGAATCGGCCCGGCAACTGCGCCGGTTCCTGCGGACGATGCGGGAGGGCTGGCCGATCCTGCTCATCGGCACGGCGCTGGGGGTGGTGGCCTCCGTCACCGCCTTGCGGCTGGTGGTTCCGCAATACACCGCGGTGATGGTGATCGGCCCGACCGCCCGCGTCGGTGCGGCGGCCATGGGAGCGCGGCTGCCCGTTCTGATCGGCCGGGAAGCCGCCGCCGCCGCGTCGGAGCCCGGTCCGGGGGACGAGATCCTCTCGGACTTCGCGCGCTACCTGCAGCTTTTCACCTCGATCCCAGTGGCGGAACGGATGATGGCCGATCCAATGCTGCTGCGTGGCCTGTTTCCCGACCGCTGGGACGAGGAGGCGGGGGGCTGGCGCCCGGCGCCCGGCCCCGTGGCGTCCGCCAAGCGGCTGTTTCTGGCGCTCGTCGGCCGGACGGACTGGGTGGAGCCCGATGCCGAGCGGGTGGCGAGCGCGCTTCGCGACCGGCTGACCGTCGATATGGTGGGCAGCGGGCCGATGCGGCGGCTCCGGCTGCGCCACGCCGATCGCGCCATGGCGCTGCGGATTCTGTCCGCCGCCGCCCAGGCGACCGACGCCCATCTGCGGGCGGAGGCGTCGCGGCGCAGCGCCGCTCAGATCGCCCATGCCCGCGCCCGTCTGGCCGGAATCACCGTGGCCGAGCACCGCCGCGCGCTTGCCGACCTGCTGTCGGAGCAGGAGCGGATCGCCATGATGATCGAAGTCGACCTGCCGCTGGCGGCGGACGCCATCGAACCGCCCGCCACGGCGCAGCGCCCCGACTGGCCGAATCCCTTGACGGTCGTTCCGCTGGCGGCGTTGGCCGGTCTGGTGGCCGGAACGATCGTCGTCAGCCTGCGGCGCCTGTGGCGGGCGGCGGGGGAGGCGGCATCGTGATCCCCGTGTCGGTGGTGGTGATGACCCGCAACGAGGCGGTCAATCTCCCCCACTGCCTGCCCGCGCTGGAGCGGTTCGCCGAGCGTTTCGTGGTGGACAGCGGCAGCACCGACGGAACGCCGGACATCGCGGCGGCGGCGGGCGCGCGGGTGGTGCCTTTCCAGTGGGATGGCCGGCACCCGAAGAAGAAGCAATGGTGTCTGGACCGGCTGCCGTTCCGCCAGGACTGGGTTCTGTTCGTCGACGCGGACGAGCGGCTCGGCGGCGCCCTGGTGGAGGAGATCGCCGCGCTGATGGCGGCGGGTCCGCGGCACGCCGGCTACTTCATCGACGGCCGTCCGGTGTTTCTCGGCCATCGGCTGCGCTTCGGCGCGGGCAATCGGAAACTCGCCCTGTTCGACCGGCGACGGGCGCGCTTCCCGCATGTGCCCGATCTGGACGTCGCCACCATGTGGGAGGTGGAAGGCCATTACCAGCCGGTGATCGCGGGCAGCGTCGGGCGGCTGCGCCACAGCCTGGACCACGCCGACGACAAGCCGGTCGCCGCCTGGTTCGAACGGCACGCCCGCTACGCGGACTGGGAAGCGGCGTTGCGTTCCGATGGACGGATCGAGGGGCTGATCGCACAGGAATCCGGGGCGCGGCGGTGGTTGAAAAGCGCCTTCAACCGGCTGCCGGCCCGTCCGCTTCTGGTCTTTCTGTATGGCTATGTGGTGCGGCTGGGCTTTCTGGACGGCGGTCCCGGCTTCCAACACGCCCTGGCGCGGGCCTTTTACTACTGGCAGGTCGGCGTGAAGATCGCGGACGCGAGACGGCGGGCCGTAACGCCCGCGTCCACCGATGTCTGAGGGGGCGGACAGGCGGTGCCGTGCCTTACACCGCTTCGTCCAGGGCGCGCTCGCCGCCGAGCGCCTTCAGCAGGTCGAAGGTCCGCTTGCGCACCGAGGGGTCCTCGATGCGGTAATAGGCCCGCACCAGTTCCAGCGTTTCGCGACGGGCCATCGACTCGAACTCTTCCGTTTCCGACGGCGGAACGTCGGGCGACGGGGTGGCGATGTGCTCCGGCGACGGCATGTCTTCGAAGAAGTAGCTGACCGGGACTCCCAAGACCTGCGACAGGTTGAACAGGCGGCTGGCGCTGATGCGGTTGGAGCCGCGCTCGTACTTCTGAAGCTGCTGGAAGGTGATCCCCACCGCCTCGCCCAGCTTCTCCTGGCTGAGACCGAGCAGGGTCCGGCGCAGACGCAGCCTTGCGCCGACATGGATGTCGATCGGGTTTGGTCCCTCGCCGCGGCGTGACAGGGTGTGGGCCGGTGACAGCTTGGACTTTGTGGCACTCATAATAGACCCTCAGTATGGAGGTGGATCGCGCCACCAGGGAAATTGGTTAGTTCAGAAAGTAAATTCTATGCAACTTTTCGTGCGCATCAATAGCTAGATGCGTAAAACAGACGCCAAAGCTTATGAAAGCAACGATCGTTCATTTGATGAGAAACGATATTTCGCATAAAGCCATGGTATTGTCTGGCGCAAGGTAAGAGCAAGCCATTGTAATCCCCATAATGTTGCGTTGGCTGTGCGGCCGAGCCCAAGCAGCTCGCGACGGATGATCGCCTGCTCCCGCCGGCCGCGCGCCGGGTCCTGCTGGGCCCGTCCGCCGCCGGCGAAAATGCATACCGAAAGTGGCAAGCGCTGCGCTGGAAGGCCCTGCTTGAGGACGGTCAGCGTGAACGCATAATCGGCGGCAAGCCCGTGGCGCAGATCGAACCGGCCGCCGGGCGACTCGGCCAGGCGGTAGACCATGGCCTGATGGTGAGTGAACATGCCCAGCAGGGCGCGGCGGTGCGACCGTGCCCGCTTCACCGCGAGGCGCCCGCCGGGCAGCTCTTCCAAGGCGTCCCCGTAGAACAGGCCGGCGTCCGGATGCTCGGCCAGGATGGGAAGAAGCCGCTCCAGGGTCCGCTCGTCGGCCAGCCGATCGCCGGCGTTGAGGAACAGGACGTGGCTGCAGGAGCGCGGCGACCGTTCGGCGATGGCGTCCAGCGCGATGTTCATGGCGTCGTACAGGCCGCGGTCGGGCGCGGAGCGCCACCAGGCCGCCTCGTCCTGATGATCGGCCAGCCAGCGGGCCGTCCCGTCGCTAGAGCCTCCGTCCGCCACGAACCACTCGAAGGCCGCCGTGGTCTGGGCGCGCAGGCTAGCGCGGGTGGCGAGCAGGCCGGGCAGGTCGTCGCGGACCACGGTGACCACGGCCAGCCGGACCGGTCGCGCCGCGCCGGTCATTCGGAGATCACCGCGATGGCCGCCGCCGAGATGGCGAGCTGGCCGAGGATCGTTCCCATGTTCTTGGAGAATTCCATGAGGTCGAACGGCTTCGGGTCGCGTGGCACCACGATGGACGAGCCGGGCGGGATCGCCGTCACCGTGTGGTTCCAGGAGGAGAGGGACAGCGGCTGCGCCCGCCCGTCCGGCAACACCAGGAAGATGCGGCCGTCGTCGGCGTTGCGGCTCGCTCCGCCCGCGTCGCGCAGATAGGCCTCGGCGGTCTTCCCGCTGACGAACTGGGCGGCGGTCGGGTGCAGGACCTCGCCGGTCACGGTGACGGTCAGCGGGCGTTTCGGGACCAGGATGCGGTCGTCCGGCTCCAGCAGCACATCCAGTTCCGGCCGCTGGCGCAGCACCTGGGGGTCCGCCTCGACGACGATGCGGCCCAGCGGTTCGACGCCGCGCAGCTGGGTGGCGAGCTGCCGGGCCAGCCCGACCACATCGGAGCGCGCGGCCTCGCCCTTCTCGACCTCCTGCACCATCCAGCGCTCCAAGTCGCGGGCCTGCTGGTCGAACCAGGCGCGCTCGCGCTTGCGTTCGCTGTCGCGCAGGAAGCTGGTGCCGGCGGGATAGGCCTCCTCCGTCAGGCCGCCGGCCCGGTCGATCAGCGAGGACAGCGTCTCGCCGCGCGCCACGTCGTAACGGCCGGGGCGGCGCACCGCGCCGGAGATGGCGACCGCCCGCGCCTCCAACGCCTGCGGCATCGGATTGACGCGCAGGCTGTCGCCCGGATGCAGCGCCGTCCGGGCGGACGCCCCGTCGCGGAGGTCCAGGCGGCGGCGCTGGCCGGTGGCGGCGGTGATCTCCAGGCTGGCGAGGTCGGCGGTCGCGGCGGGGCCGCCGGCGGTCGCCAAGAGCGCCTCGACGGTCGCCGTCTCCGCCACGGGGTAGGTGCCGGGCAGGCGCACGGCGCCGCCCACCTGCACCCCGCGCTCCCGCACCAGCGCCGCGACGTCGCCGGGGAGGGCCGGCTCGGGCAGGGTTGGCGCCCCGTCGGTCCGGCCGTCGCCGTCCGTGGCATTGGCCAGCGCCCGGACCTCGGCGGAGGAAAGCAGGCGCACCCGATCGCCATCGGCGAGCGCGCGGTTCGCCTGACCGGAAGCCACCTCCTGCGGCGAGAAGGGAAGCAGGCGGCGGGCGAGGGTGCGGCGGTCGAAGCGCTCGATGACTCCCAGAAGGGGATAGACGTCCCGCATCGGCGCATCGCCGCCGCTCAAGGCGTCGCGCAGCGTGGCTCCCCCCGCCAGGGGGCGGACGCCGGGGCGGCGGGTGTGGCCGGTCAACTCGTAGACGGGCTCGTCCGGCTCCAGGATGGAGCCGGGTGCCGCCGCGCGGCGTGACGATCCGAGCCCGGCGGAGGGCGTGTCGTAAGGACCGGATTCCGGGCCGCCTGCGGCAAGCGCCAGCTCCGCGGCGCTCCTCCGCCCGGCGGAGGGATAGAAGCCGGGCCTGGGCACCCCACCCATCAGGAGCGTGGAGTGCTCCAGCGCGAAGACGAGCAGGTCGGGAATGGCGTCGAACAGGGGCGGACAGGGCGTGCGCCCGCCGGTCAGCCGCGCCGCCGCCCGCGCCTGGGGACCGCTGGCGAGGGGACCGTCCGGCTGCGCCGTCAGCGCGCGGGCCAGCACGACCAGACCGCGGCAGGCGTCGGGGGCCGGCTCGCGCGCACCGCGCAGCAGCGCCAGCACCGGTTCGGCGGTGAGGAAATCCACCTCTTCCGCGCCCAGCACGTAGAGGACGTCGTTCTCGGCCAGGGGACGGCGGTCGCGGCCGTTGAGCACGCCCGACAGGTCGACCGGCTGGAGGACACGCGCGCCGCTCCCCGGACTGGTCGAGGCGAGCACCGCGAAGGGAAGATAGGGGGCCGGCCCCAGATCCGTTGACGAGACCAGGGCGGCGATGGTCGGGGTCCGCGCCAGCGCCCGCGGACCGGGGCGCAGGACATGGCCTTCCAGACGCAGGTCGCCGCGCCGGTCCTCACGGCGCGGCGCCAGCAGCAGAAGGTCGCCGTCGCCCAACGGGGGGGCGTCGGTCTCGGGCAGTTCCTCGGCCCGCTCCTCACCGTTCGGGCCGATGGCGTAGCGCAACGCCCGATGGGCGCCGGGCCGCAGCAGGCCGCCGGCCAGCTCCCGCGCCATGGCGACGGGCAGGCGGTCCTGGCCGGGGGGAAGCTCATAGACGCCGGGGCGTTTCAGCGGGCCGGCCAGCGCCACGGTGGGGCCAAGCGGCGGCACGAAGATGCGGTCGCCGTCACGCAGGCGCAGGCCCGCGGTCGCGCCGTCCCCGGTCATGAACAGATCGTACAGGTCGACGGGCAGCCCGCTGGACGGGCCTCCCCCGTTGCCCTGGGCATGGAAGAGGCGGATGCGGCGCAGCGACCCGGCGCGGGTGACGCCACCTGCGGCGCTCAACGCGTCGATCAGCGTCGCAAAGGCTCCCACCTCCTGCGGGCCGGGACGCGTCACGGCGCCGGTCACCTGCACGCCGATCCGCCGGATCTCGGTCACCGAGACATAAACCTCGGTGTCGGGAAAGGCGGCGGTCACGGCGTTGGACAGCTGGGCACGCAGCTCCGCCAGGGTCAGGCCCTGTGCCGCGACGGGACGGACGTCATCGGCGGTGAGCAGCCCAGCCGCGTCGATGACGTGACGCTTGCTGGACGACTTCTGCCCGCGCAGCGTCACCAGAAGCTCGTCGCCGGGACCCAGCGTGTAGTCGGCCTGCACGCCGCCCGATCCGTCCCGCCGCGGCGGTTCCTCGCCGAACTGGTCGTAGCCGAACTGGAGGAGGACCGAACCGGCCCGTTCGCTGTAGGCGGCTTCGAGCGGCGACAGGGAGGCCGGGAGGAGGGCGGGCTTCGCTGGGGCCTGCGCTGGGGCCGGCGGGCGCGGATGAAGGGCCGGGGGGGACGGTTCCGCAGCCGATGCGGCGAGTCCCCAGGCGATCACAGTCAACAGCACCAAAAGGGCGAGGAATCTGCGCAAGGAGTCACACGCGGATTGTGGATAGGCCGATCTCCGGCACCATATGGGGCGTCCAGTCTGGACGCTTTTGATACTATTGCGAGCACAATCATGAAAAGGCAACGGCCAAGCTGCGTTGCCGCGCCGGTTCGCGGCGTGTAGACTGGGGGCATCGCGTGGAGCGCGCAGGAGCCGCGGGCCCATGGTTGCCGGTGTATCGTCCAGTGGGGTCTATGGCGTGCCGCTCCTGCGGCCCGGCCAGCCGTTGCGCGACCGCAGGCAGGATGGCGTGGCGGACGGCGTTCAGGACGCTGGCCGGACCGGCAGCGGTCGCAACGCCGCCGGCCAGCCGGGCACGCTGACCGACGATCAGCAACGGCAGGTTCAGGAACTCAAGCGCATCGACGCCAGCGTCCGCCAGCACGAGGCGGCGCATCAGACGGCCGGCGGCCCCCACGCGGGAGGCGCCTCCTTCACCTTCACCCGCGGCCCGGACGGCAAGAACTACGCGACCGCCGGCGAAGTCCAGGTGGATGTCGGTGGCGAGAGCGACCCCGAAGCCACCGTTCGCAAGATGGACACGGTCAAGGCGGCGGCCTTGGCGCCGTCCGACCCGTCGGCCCAGGATCTTCGCGTCGCCCAACAGGCCGACGCGGCGAAAATGCAGGCGGAGCAGGAACTGCGGCGGAAGGGGCCGGGCCCGCGCGACGGCGGCCCGTCGGATGAGCGGAAGGATGCGCCGTCCAGCGAGACCGCCGCGCCGGCGCTGGCGGCGCGCGGTGCGGCGGCGTACGAGTCGGCGTACGGCATCGGCCGGCGGACCGGCGCCGCCGGCATCATCGTCTGACGCCGGGCGGTCCGGTTTCGGGATGTCAGCGGCGGACGGGGGATTCGCCGTCGAGGGTCAGCAGCGGGCCGTACAGCTCCGGCCGGCGGTCGCGGAAGATGCCCCAGGACGCGCGCTGCGCGGCGATGCGGTCGAGGTCGAAGCTGGCGGTCAGGACCGTCTCGCTGTCACGGTCGGCCTGCGCGACCAGTTCCCCGGTCGGCCCGGCGATGAAGGACGACCCGTAGAAGGTGATTCCGCAGGTCTCGCCCTCTTCCCGTCCGACGCGGTTGGAGGCGACCAGCGGCATCAGGTTGGCGCCGGCGTGGCCCTGCATGACCCGCGTCCAGTGGGCCTGGCTGTCCAGCGAGCCGTCCTGGGGCTCGGACCCGATGGCGGTGGGGTAGAAGAGGATTTCCGCCCCCTTCAGCGCCATGGCGCGGGCCGATTCCGGGAACCATTGGTCCCAGCAGATCGCGCAGCCGATGGAGGCGTAGCGCGTCTTGTAGACCTGGAAGCCGGTGTCGCCGGGGTTGAAATAGTATTTTTCCTGATAGCCCGGGCCGTCCGGGATGTGGGACTTGCGGTAGACGCCCAGCACCGTGCCGTCCGCGTCGATCATGGCCAGGGAATTGTAATAGGCGTTCCGCGCCCGCTCGAAGACGCTGGTCGGGATGACCACGGAGAGTTCGCGGGCGAGCGCGCTCATCCGGGCGATCACCGGGTGATCCTCGACCGGGTGGGCGAGGGCGAACAGCTCCTGCTTCTGGTCCTTGCAGAAATAGGGCGTCTCGAACAGCTCCTGGGGCAGGATGATCTGCGCGCCGCGCGCCGCCGCGTCGCGCACGAGGCGCTCGACGCCGTTCACATTGGCGTCGCGGTCCCAACCGCAGGCCATCTGGGTCGCCGCGACGGTGACGGTGCGTCCGGTGGTGGGGCGCATAAGCTGGTGCTCCTGTGTTCTGGCGTGTGCTGTGCCGTGTTGGTGGGCGGATGGCCGGGTGCGCAACCCAATCCCCGCCCTGTCACAAACGTTTCAGATTCGTCCGGGTTTCCGCGCTGGACCAACCCCAGCCTTCGCCGTCGGGCGCGCGCAGAACCCGACAGTCATTCGCATAACTACAAAAAGGACTGGTCAGGAACCGCTCTCCGATTGCTCGGCATATTATTGCATGCATGAGAAATTTAAATATTCAATTGCTTTGCGATTTTTCCGAGAAAAGATATGATCGGCTAAGTTGATTTCGTCCGCTGCACCGCACCACGGCCTGTCGGACGTTTGCCGAGAGATCGTCGTCATGGTCGGACGTTTCAAGAGACAGGAACCCATGTTCGCCGAGCCGCAACGCGAGGATGCCGCCGGAGTTCCGCAGTCCGGCGCGACCCTGCCGCGGGCCGTGCGGGAGGCGCACCGCGCGCTCACGCGTGCGCTGCAGGTTCGCATCGTCGACCACGGCGTCAGCATGGGGCAATGGTATTTTCTTCGCGCCCTCTGGGACGAGGACGGGCTGACCCAGCGCGAGTTGAGCCAGCGGGTCGGCATGATGGAGCCCACCACCGTGACCGCGCTGAACAATCTGGAGCGGTGCGATCTCGTTCAACGGGTGCGCAACCCTCACGACCGGCGCAAGGTGAACATCTACCTGACGCCGAAGGGCAAGGCGCTGCGCGCCGAGATCCTGCCCTGCGCCGAGGAGATCGAGGAGAGCGCCACCCAGGGCATATCGTCGGACGAACTGGCGCTGACCGTCAGCGTGTTGCGCCGCGTGTCCGCCAACCTCGGCGGCCCGCCCCCCATCGGCGGGGATGATGATCTGGGATGACGCACAGGGCGATGGCCCGTCGTCCCGGATCGGTCGCGCCGGTCAATCGTCGAGATCGGGGGGCGGCGGCAGGCTGGCCCCGGTCAGGTTGGCGCCGGTGAATCGCGCGTCGCGGATGTTCGCGTCGCTCAGAATGGCCCCGGTGAGGTCGGCGCTGGAAAAATCGCAACCGGCGAGGTTGGCGCCGCGCATGTTGGTGCGGATGCAGGAGGCTCCGGTGAAGGTGCTGCCCGTCAGATTCGCCGCCCACAGCCGTCCGGTCGGCCGGCCGTCCGGACCTTTGATGTCCACCCAGCCGATGCCCGCCCCGTCGAACCGGGCTCCGGTCAGGTTGGTGCCGCGAAGCGTCGCCCCGTCGAGGATGGCGCCGCTGAAATCGCTGCCGCTCAGGTCGGCGGCGGAGATGTCGCACATGATGAGCAGGGAGTCGCGCATCTTGGCACCGACCAGCCGAACTCCGCGCAGGTTCGCTCCTGACAGGTTCACGCCGTGAAGGTCGATGTGCGACAGGTCCGCCCCGCTGAGGTCGGCGCGCGACCCCATGGCGCCGTTGGTGTTGATCCAGGTGTAATGATTGTGCAGGGCTTCCTGGATCTGGATCGAGAAATTCTCGGCGGAGCGCGCCATGTTGGCGCCCGTCGTGTCCGCCCCGGCAAGGTCGGTCCCCTCCATCTTCGCGCCCTGGAGGTCGGCGTTGCGCAGGTTGGCGCCGGCCAGGACCGCGCCGTTCAGGTTGGCATCGCGCAGGACGGCGCCCTGGAGATTGACTCCGGACAGGTTGCAGCCGCGCAGGTCGGCGCGGGCAAGGTTGCAGTTCTTCATGGTCGAGCGCATCAGCGTGGCCCCGGCCATCAACGCCCCTTCGCAATCCGCGCCGTTCATCGACACGTCGGTCAGGTCGGCGCCGGACAGGTTGGCGTTCGACATCATCGCGTCGTCCATGTCGCTGCCAGACAGGTCGGACCGCACGAAGTCGAGCCCCTTGCTGCCGTTCGCCCCGCTTCCGCCGTAGAGCAGCGCGCCGCCGCGCAGGTCGGCCTCCTTCAGGATGGCGCGTTTGAGCTTCGCGCCGCGCATGTGGGCGCCGCGCAGATCGGCCCGGTAGAAGTTGCAGCCGGTCAGGTCGGCCTTGGTCAGGTGGGCGGCGAACAGGTCGGCGTGGCTGAGATTCGCGTTGGAGAGGTCGCAATGGGCCATGTTGGCCCCTGACAGTTTACCCTGCGTCAGCTCCACCCCGGCGAGATTCGATCCCTCCAGGTTGGTCATGGTCAGGTTGGCGCGGGTGCCGCCCGACCGGTTCTTCAGCCAACGCTCGTGCTTTTCCAGCACGGCGACCAACTCATGTGGCGTCATGACCCCGTCCGACAATCGGCCCGTTCCCGGCGCGAGGGGGATGGGCGCGGTTACTCCAGCGCTTTGGCAGTGTCATGAGATAATCTGCTTTAATTGTTAACATGCCGTTCCGTTGCCGGTCACCATGCGGCGTCGGACCGGTGCGCGGCTGCGAAGACACAAGGAAGAGGGGGCTTGGAATGACCGGGGGACACACGGTGGCGGCCTTCGATGCCGAACTGGCGCACCTGCATCAGATCATCGTGACCATGGGGCGGCGGGTGGAGGAGCAGTTCACCGCCGCGCTGCAGGCCATCGCCGAGCGGGACGCCGGGAAAGCCGCTCGGGTGATCGAGGCGGACGCCGAGATCGATCGGCTGGAACTTGAACTGGAGGCGCTGAGCGTGCGGTTGCTGGCCCTGCGCCAGCCGATGGCGAAGGATTTGCGCGACATCGTGTCGGCGCTCAAGATCGCCTCGAACCTGGAACGCATGGGCGATTTTGCGAGCTCGGTCGCCAAGCGCGCGGTCACCCTGGCGGACCTGCCGACGGAACCGCCCGTCGCGTCGCTGGCCTGGATGGGCGAGACGGTGCTCGGCATGATCCGCGACGTGGTGACCGCCTATGACGAACAGGACGCCGAACGGGCGATGGCCGTCCGCAACCGGGATGGCCAAGTCGACGCGGCCTACACCAGCCTGTTCCGCGAATTCCTGACCTACATGATGGAGTCGCCAGCCCAGATTACCGGCTGCACCCATCTGCTGTTCGTGGCGAAGTCCATCGAGCGGGCCGGGGACCATGCCACGAACGTCGCGGAAAACATCTGCTACATCGTCCGGGGACGCTTGCCGTCCGAGGAGCGCGCCAAGGGCGACCTCAGCAGCTTTACGGTGGTGGAGCGGGAATAGGCGCGCAGCGCGCGCCCATCGCACTGGCCGGTCAGGCTGGCGGTCGCGGTTTGATTCGGCGCCTCAATGCTTGGGGCGCCAGCCGCTCCCATCCGGTTCGTAACGCCGCCGAACCGCGGCCCAGGCGACCTTGTGGGCCAGACGCTCGCGCTGCAGGGCCTGACGGGCGTCCGGCGACCGGCATCCCTGCCAAGTGTGATTGAAGGCCGACCGGTAAATGTCCTGCGCCGGCGGCGGCAGGCATCGCTTCACCGATTCGGGCAATTCGGTGTTTCGGCGGAAGGTCATCGGGCGTTCCTCCGGCTTATGCTTGCTTGGTTGTCGCCAGTATAGCCGCTATTCCACTGGAGTCCGTAGGGCTTTTTCCTGCGGCGTTGGAGGTAGGCGGGAGGGAGGAGTGGATTAGGCCGAAGGATCGATGCCGAAATCCGGCCATGAAAAAAGCCCTTCCCCGAGCGGTGGGGAAGGGCTTTTTGGTGACCCAGGCAGCGTTGCGACGACCCGTACTGATGGCCTGTCTTACGGCGTGCGGCGCGCGGTGCGGTGCGCCGGGATCGGAATGGGCCGGATCGCCTGCTCTTCGCGGCGGCTGGCGGACATGTCGATCTCGATGCGGGCCAAGGCCTTGCGCAATTCGTGCACCGCTTCCGACAGCGTCTGGATCGACGCTTCGCCGGGCTGCTGGCGCCACCCGCGGTAGGCGTTCAGGCACCCGCGCGCGGTGTCGCGCAGCCGCGCCTCGACGGCGTCGACCGGCGGCGGGTTGGTGCCGGCCGGGCGGTTCGCATCCGTCGTCGCCGCCGCCGTCGCCGGCTGGGCGGCGGCTTGGGCGGGAGCCGCCGCCGGCTGGACCGGGGCCGGCTGGGGAGCCGGCTGCGATTCCGGACGGTTCAGCCGCAGGGTCTCGGTCTGGACCGGAGCGGACGGCTGCGCCGGCGCAGGCTGCGAAGTCGCGGCCTGGACAGCCGCCGGAGCCGCTGCCGGTGCAGCGGTCTGGGCGGCCGGAGCGGGAGCCGGCGCGGCCGCGCGGCGCGCGGGCTTCACCGGCGCCGGCGCTTCCGGAACGGCTTCCGGAGCGGGGGCGGGCGGCGGCTCCTCAGCCATGGCGTCGCCGGCCGGCGCTTCCGCGACGTCGTCGGTGACGGCACCGTCCTCTACCGGCGCGTCCTTCTCGCTGGCCGCTTCCGCCTTGCGGATGATGTAGGAGATGGCGCTGGGCGTGCATTCGAATTCACGCGCGATCGCCGACAGGGTGACGCCGGAACGGTAACGCTCAAGAATTTGCGGCCACGCCGACTGGGGGATTCGTCCGCGCTTCTTCGGAGCCTCCGGTTCGGACCCGGTTTCTGCGTTCATTATGTCGCTCGGTTGCCAAAGTGAATTTTGAGTCATGCGTACGCTGCTTGGGCCGTATCGCGCGCCTTCCGACGCAGCGGCACGCGGGCGCGTGCACGAGCATCACGTCAGGAGCCGTTTTTGCGTGCGATGTTGTCGGTATGGATGAATATCGGGAACTTGCTGGGAAAATACCAGAAGAACTTTGCGCCGTATGGAAAAATTGCGCTTAGGCGGGTTGCCGGAGCCTTAGTCCGAAGGCCGGATTGCCTTGAGCCGTTGCTCCTGCGAAGCGCATAGGAACATCCGCGGACGAGAATTTTAAAAACTGTATTTCACGAATCGGTCGTGCAGGAAGCGGTTGCAACTCGGTTTGAAAATCCGCGGCGGGCCGGAATGCGTTGCGGAGCGTTCTGTTGACATCAGGCGCCCCTTGCATGGCGCACGCTGTCCGACAGGCGGAGTTTTTTCATGCCGCATTCCATCGATCGATTCCGGCCCCGGTCCGGCTCCGTCCGGCGCCCAGCCGGATTGAAGACCGGATTGACGAGCGGATCTGCATCGCGCTCGGCGGTGCCCGCCGTGTCCGCGGGGCTTCTCGCCGCCATCCTGGCTTTTTCGGCACCGGCATTCGCGCAGGATGCGGGGGGAGCCGCCGCTCCGCCGCCCGCCGCGCCGCCGCTGGCGTCCGCCCTGCCGCCCAACGCGCCCCCGACCTTCGCCGACCTTGCGGAGAAGCAGCTGGACGCTGTGGTCTTCATATCCACCACGCAGGCGCCTCCGCAGGGCGGTCCGCAGGCGGGGCCGCGCGGACCGGAGCTTCCGGGATTTCCGCCCGGCTCGCCCTTCGAGGAGTTCTTCCGCGAATTTCGCGACCGCCAGCGCGGGCAGCCGCAACAGCCGCAGCAGGCGCCGCGCCCGACGGCGGCGCTGGGCTCCGGATTCATCATCGACCCGGCGGGCTTCGTGGTCACCAACAGCCATGTGGTGTCCGAAGCCTCGGAGATTTCCGTCACCCTGCACGACGGCACGAAGCTGCCCGCGAAGCTGGTGGGCGTGGACGGGCCGACCGACCTTGCCGTTCTGAAGGTCGACAGCAAGAAGCCGCTGGTCGCCGCCCCCTGGGGCGACAGCGAGGCGCTGCGGGTCGGCGACTGGGTGGTCGCCATCGGCAACCCCTTCGGCCTCGGCGGATCGGTGACCGCGGGAATCCTGTCGGCGCGGCAGCGCGACATCCAGCAGGGGCCCTACGACGACTATCTGCAGACCGACGCCTCGATCAACCGCGGCAATTCCGGCGGCCCGCTCTACAACCTCGACGGCGAGGTGATCGGCATCAACACGGCCATCTATTCACCGACCGGCGGCTCGGTGGGAATCGGCTTCGCCATCCCGTCCTCGGTGGCGCGCCCGGTCGTCGAGCAATTGCGCGACCATGGGCAGGTGCGCCGCGGCTGGCTGGGTGTCCAGGTGCAGAGCGTGACCCCGGACATCGCCGAGAGCCTGGGAATGCAGCAGCCGGCGGGCGCCCTGGTGACCAGCGTGTCGCCGGAAGGCCCGGCGGGGAAGGGCGGCGTCCGGCAGGGCGACGTCATCACCCGCTTCAACGGCGAGTCCATCGAGCAGATGCGCGAATTGCCGCGCGTTGTCGCCGCGACGAAGATCGGGTCCGCGGTCCCGCTGGAGCTGGTGCGCGAGGGCAAGGCCGAAACCCTGACCGTGACGGTGGGCGAGCTGGAGCCGCCGGAACAGGTCGCCCTGTCCGGATCGAGCGGAGCGCCCCGTCCGGAGACGACCATCGACACCAAACAGGTTCTCGGCCTGACCCTGTCGCAGCTGACTCCCGGCCTGCGCGACAGTTTTTCCATCAACCCGGACGTCGAGGGCGTGGTGGTGACCGAGGTCGGCGACGCCAGCGCCGCCAGCGAGCGCGGGATCGAAGCGGGCGACGTCATCGTGGAGGCGGGGCAGGAGCCGGTGAAAACGCCGGAGGACCTGAACCGTCTGGTCGACGACGCGCGCAGCCAGGGGCGCAAGACCGTGCTGATGCTGCTCAGCCGCGACGGCGACCTGCGCTACGTGCCGATGCCCATCGAAGACCGCAAGGGCTGAGGACGGCCGGAGGCTGCCCCCGGGTCTGTCCCAACCTTTTCCTCTACCGTTTGCCGGGCGGCGGGAGTAATTTGCCCGCCACTTGGCGAATGGGATTAATCCAGTGAGTGTAGATTCCGAGGGCCGTCCGCCCGTGCGGCTGTCGGTCGTGGTTCCGGTCTTCAACGAGGCCGAAAACGTCCTTCCCCTCCTTGAGGAGATCGAGCGCGCGCTCTCGCCCGCCGCCGTGCTGGGCCGCGCCTTCGAAGTGATCTATGTGGATGATGGCTCAAGCGACGACACGCTGACGCGCCTTGCGCCGGTGGTCGCCGCGGGCCGCCTGCGGCTGGTCCGCCACGTCCGCCGGTCCGGACAGAGCGCGGCCGTGCGCACCGGGGTCAAGGCGGCGCGGGGGGAGTGGATCGCCACCCTCGACGGCGACGGCCAGAACGACCCCGCCGACATCCCAGCCCTGTTCGCCCTGGCCGCCAAGGGCGGTCCGGACGCGCCGGTGCTGGTCGGCGGCCTGCGCAAGAAGCGGCAGGACACGCTGTCGAAGCGGCTGGCCTCGCGCTTCGCGAACGCGGTGCGGCAATCCTTCCTCCAGGACGGCTGCACCGACAGCGGTTGCGGGCTGAAGCTGTTCCGCCGCGACGCCTTCCTCGATCTGCCCTTCTTCGGAGCGATGCACCGCTTCCTGCCCGCCCTGTTCCGCTCGCACGGCCATCCGGTCGCCTATGTGCCGGTCAACCACCGCCCTCGCGAGCGCGGCGTGTCCAAATACAACAACTGGCGCCGCGGGCTGATCGGCGTGGTCGATCTGCTGGGCGTCTATTGGCTGAAGCGGCGCACCGCGCTGTCGCCCGCGGTCGAAGACCGCTGAGCCCTTCTCCAGACGGACCGGCCGCCGCCCGATGCTCGAACGCGCCATCGCCTGGTACCAGAGCCAAAGCACCGCCGACCTGATCTGGGTCGGCGTCGGCTTTTTCGCGCAGGCGCTCTTCATGATGCGCTTCGTCGTCCAGTGGATCGCCAGCGAGCGCGCCCGGCGCAGCATCGTGCCGGACCTCTTCTGGTATTTCTCGATCGGCGGCGGGGTTCTTTTGTTGGCCTATTCGATCCAGCGGGGTGATCCGGTGTTCATGTTCGGGCAGGGGCTGGGCCTCATCATCTATTTCCGGAACCTCTACTTCGTCCTGAACAACCGCCGGAACGGCGGCGCGGCGGGCTCGCCGTGAGCGCGGTGTCGAACACCGCGGCCGGCCGCCTGCCGGTCCTGGCCTATCTGGCCCTGGCGGTGATCAGCGTCCTGCTGTTCCTGCCCGGCTTCTTCGACCTGCCACCCTTCGACCGCGACGAGGCGCGCTTCGCCCAGGCGTCGCACCAGATGCTGGAAAGCGGTGACTATGTCGACATCCGCTTCCAGGACGAGGCGCGCCACAAGAAGCCGGTCGGCATCTACTGGCTGCAGACCGCGGCGACGCGGCTGGTCGACGGGCCGGGCGGGATGCCGAAGGAGATCTGGACCTTCCGCATCCCCTCGCTGATCGGGGCGGTGCTGGCGGTGCTGGCGACGGCCTGGACCGGGGCACGGATGTTCGGCGGGACGGTGGGGTTCCTCGCCGGTCTGATGATGGCCTCCTGCGTCGTGCTGGGCGTCGAGGCCCGCATGGCGAAGACCGACGCGGTGCTCCTGTCCACCATCGTGATCGGGCAGGCGGCGCTGGCCAGCCTCTATCTGAACCGCCATGCGGAGCGGTCCGGCTGGGCGGCGCCGCTCGCCTTCTGGATCGCCGCGGGCGTGGGCATCCTCATCAAGGGACCCATCGTTCTCCTGGTGTCGGGAACCACGGCGCTCGTGCTGGCGGTGCTGGACCGCCGCGCCGGTTGGCTGAAGCGGCTGCGGCCCCTGGTCGGCCTCGCCATCGTGGCGGCCATCGCCGCCCCCTGGCTGATCGCCATCACGGTCAAGACCAAGGGCGCCTTCTTCGCGGAGTCGGTCGGCCACGACATGATGGGCAAGGTGGTCGGCGGGCAGGAGGCCAAGGGGCTGCCGCCCGGCTATTACCTGGGCACCTTCTGGGTGACCTTCGCGCCCTGGTCCTTCCTGGCCCTGCTGGCCGTTCCCTGGGCGTGGCGCCACCGCAAGGGCGGCGGCCCGGCGGCGGACGCCGTGCGCTTCTGCATCGCCTGGATCATCCCGAGCTGGCTGGTGTTCGAGGCGGTCCCGACCAAGCTGCTGCACTACACGCTGCCGGTCTTTCCGGCCATCGCCATCCTCACCGCCGCCGCGGCGCGCGAGCATTTCCTGCGCCGCGCCGAGGCGCCGCGCTGGGGCCTGTTCTCCGCCGCCACCGTCCTCGGGGCCATCGGCTTCGGCGCGCTGACGATCGCGGTCGCGGTGATTCCCTATCTGGTGGACGGGCGCGTCGATCCGGTCGCGGTCGCCCTGCTGCCGGTGGTCCTGGTGCTGTACGCGCTGGCCGTGCGCCTGTTCGCCCAGCGCCGCGAGACTCATGGCTTCGCGGCCGGTCTGGCGGCGGCGGCCGTTCTGTACGCCGGCACCTACGGCGCCGTCCTGCCGGGAATCGACGGCGTGTGGATCAGCCGGCAGGCCGCGAGGGCGGTCGCGGCGGTGCGCCCCTGCGCCGACAGCGTGGTCGCCTCCGCCGGCTATTCGGAGCCGAGCCTCGTCTTTTTGCTGGGGACCGACACGCGCCTGACCCACGGGACGGGCGCCGCCGCCCATCTTGCCGAGAACCCGTCCTGCGGGCTGGCCCTGGTGACCGACCGGGAGGAGGCGGAGTTCCGCGCCGCCCTGAAGGGGGCGGAGCCGGTGCCGCTCGGCCGTTTCACCGGCTTCAACTACAACACCGGCAAGCGGCTCACCCTGACGCTCTACGCCTCCGCGCGGTCCTGAACGGACCGGAATGGGGTGTCCTCCCGATAGAGGTTGCCGGATGGAGGCTGCGGGCTGAGTAACCCGCCTCCCCCCTGGACATGCGCGGCCGCATCCGGCGGAATCGGCCTTCCACACGCAAAAGGATGGAAGGCCGCCGTGTCATGCTTCGAACGATGACTGTAGCGACCCTCGCGGTGCTGGCCTTTGCCGCACCCGCCGAAGCGCAAAGGCAGGAATATCCCTCCTGGGTGTATGAGGAGATGGTTCCGACCGGCCCCTACATGCGCCGCATGGAGGAGGCCCAGCCGGTCCCCGGTCCCCGGCCGTCCCACTGGGGCGCCATGGGCAACGGCGAGCAGTTCCGCGCCGGCTCGCGCGGCTACGGCACCGATCCGGCCCGCGCCACCCCCTCCTACTCCCGGACCAATTCGCTGACGCCGCCGGTCCGCGACGGGCGCGGCGCGGCCAACGCCGCGCGGCGTGGCGGTGGCGGCGACAACGTGCCGGGCACCCCGCGCGAGGTGACGCTCAATCCGGAGTACAATTTCGAGCGTTGACCGCGGCCTCCTCGGGCCGCCACAGCCAGGCGGCCCCGCGGACCCCGCTCGAATCGCCATGGACGGCCCGGCGGACAGGGGTGTCCAGGCTGTCCGTGAAGGCCCAGCGGGCGATGGCCGGGGGAAGGGCGGCGTAGAGGACGTCCAGGTTCGACAGCCCGCCGCCCAGAACGATCACGTCCGGGTCCAGGACATTGACGATTCCCGCCAGCCCGCGCCCCAGCCGGTCGACCAGCCGGTCGAGGGTGGCGCGGGCCGCGGCGTCGCCGCGTTCCGCCTGGGTGGCGATGGCCTCCGCGGTCAGCTCCACCCCGGTGGCGCGGCGGTGGTCGGCGGCGACGGCGGGGCCGGACACGAAGGTTTCCAGACAGCCGGCCTTGCCGCAGTAGCAGGCCGGTCCGGGGCGCTCCCCGTCGATGGGCCAGGGCAGGGGATTGTGCCCCCACTCGCCGCCGATGGCGTTGCGGCCGCCCAGCGGACGGCCGTCCACGACGATTCCCGCCCCGCAACCGGTGCCGAGGATCGCCGCGAAGACCACGCCGCAGCCGGCCCCGGCGCCGTCCGCCGCCTCCGACACGGCCAGACAGTTGGCATCGTTCTCGACCCGCACCGGCCGCCGCAGCGCCGTGGCGAGGTCGCGGTCGAAGGGCTTGCCGATCAGCCAGGTCGAGTTGGCGTTCTTCACCAGCCCGGTCGCCGGAGAAATGGCGCCGGGAATGCCGATTCCGACGGTGGCCCCCGAGGCCCCCGTCGCGCTCTCCAGCCGCGCCACCAGATCCGCGATGGTCCGCACCGTCGCGCCGTAGTCGCCGCGCGGGGTGGGGACACGGATGCGGGCGCGCTCCTCGCCGGCCGCGCCGAGCGCGATTCCCTCCGTCTTCGTGCCGCCGAGGTCGATGCCGATGCGGATGGCCGAGGGGGAACCGCCGGTGCGTTTCATGGAAAAATGCCCTGATCTGTGGCCCGCGTCACAGACGGACGCCGGTGCTGTTGCAATACTGGGAAAGACCGACGACCCGCAAGACAAGCAACCGCCCGGCAGCGCCGGCGACGGCCGCGCCACAGGCTGGGACAAATGGTCTTCGCCTGGGCGATATGGGTTGACCGTCTGTCGGGATCTTGTAGAACCAGCGAAGGAGAGGGCGTGATCCGTCGGATTCCGCCCGTCAATCAGGGCCACCGGAGCCGGACCAACGATGAATCGCCAGCGCGCCGCCCATCGCATTCCTTCCTTCACCTTGCGCAGCGCCGCCGCCGTCGGCCTCGCCGTGCTGTTCGCCGGCGCCGCGCTGCCGGCCGCCGCCAAGGAGGCGGCGAAGCCGGCGGCCGAGAAAACGGCTGCGAAGGCCACCGCGAAGCCGGCTTCCGCCAAGAGCACCGCGTCCAAGGCCGCCGCGGCCAAGCCCGGCGCCTGCTACAGCCGCGCCGAGCACGCCGCGGAGCAGACCATCCGCATGCACACCGAGATGATGGTGGTCGGCCTGACCTGCCAGCAGGTGAATCCGGACAAGAAGCCATTCAACCTGTACCAGGACTTCACCATCAAGAACCGCTCGCTGATCTCCAATTCGGAAGCGTCGATGATCGACCACTTCCGCAAGAAGGGCGGCGGCAACGCGACGCGGCAGTTCGACATGTACCGCACCGAGCTGGCGAACGAGATCAGCCGCCGCGCCGCGGTGATCGGCACCGGGCTCTATTGCGCCAACTTCGTGGATCGCTCCAAGGCGGCGATGGACCTGACGGCGGACGACATCCGCGTCCTGACCGGCGATGAAAAAAGCGCCGGCCTGATGCATTTGTCGTCAAAGCCGCTGTGCGACGTGCAGGTCGTCAGCAACCCGGACGTGAATTACGACGTCGCCCAGGCCCCGGCCTCGCGCAGCGGCAGCGCGGCGGCGCCGTCCAAGTCGACCGGCAAGGCGACGGCCAAGGCCCCCGGAAAGCCCAAGGAGCCTGCGAAGGCGCAGGTTGTTTCCGCCAAGCGCTGACCAGCCGGCAGCGATGGTGATGCCGGCTCTCACACGCGGACCGGCATCATGCATCGCAGCAGTGGCACAGTTGTTGCGAAGCCCTCTTCACCCCAGTGAAGAGGGTTTTTTTGTGCGGTGCATTCGCTATGGTAGAAATCAAGCGCAAAGTTCACGGAACTGACATGAATCGATATTGCAAATTCTCGGAAAATTGGTATTACCGCAGATAGAGTGCGGGTTTGCCCTCTTGCTCTGTTGAGAGCCGCTGGGCTAACGTTCCGCTCACACAACAATCTTGGCCCCGCGCTCAAGAGCATGGGTAAGCCAATTCGGGGAGTGGCACTTCACGTGACTGGTGTACGAGCGCGCTTGTCTCGCTCGCCGAAGCCTGCGCATCGCGCCGAGGCGAGGTAAGACAATGGAATATTTTCTTCAGCAGCTGATCAACGGCCTGTCGCTGGGCGCCATCTACGGCCTCATCGCGATCGGCTACACGATGGTGTACGGCATCATCGGCATGATCAACTTTGCCCACGGCGAGATCTACATGATCGGCGCCTTCGTGGCCCTCATCACCTTCCTGGCCATTGGCAGCCTGGGGATCACCTGGGTTCCGCTGGCCCTTCTCGTCATGCTGGTCGCATCGATGCTGTTCACCGCCGTCTACGGATGGACGGTGGAGCGCATCGCCTACCGCCCGCTGCGCAACTCGCCGCGTCTGGCGCCGCTGATCTCGGCGATCGGCATGTCGATCTTCCTGCAGAACTACGTGCAGATCCTGCAGGGTGCCCGCAGCAAGCCGCTGCAGCCGATCCTGCCGGGTAACCTGACCCTGATGGACGGCGCGGTGTCGGTCAGCTACGTGCGTCTGGCGACGATCGTCATCACGATCGCGCTGATGTACGGCTTCACCCAGCTCATCACCCGCACCTCGCTCGGCCGCGCCCAGCGCGCCTGCGAGCAGGACAAGAAGATGGCCGGCCTGCTGGGCGTCAACGTCGACCGCGTCATCTCGCTGACCTTCGTCATGGGCGCCGCCCTGGCCGCTGTGGCGGGCATGATGGTCCTGCTGATCTACGGCGTGATCGACTTCTACATCGGCTTCCTGGCCGGCGTTAAGGCCTTCACCGCCGCCGTGCTCGGCGGCATCGGCTCGCTGCCGGGCGCCATGCTGGGCGGCGTGGTCATCGGCCTGATCGAAGCCTTCTGGTCGGGCTACATGGGCAGCGAATGGAAAGACGTGGCGACCTTCACGATTCTCGTGCTCGTCCTGATCTTCCGCCCGACCGGCCTGCTGGGCCGTCCGGAAATCGAGAAGGTGTGAGGCCATGACCGCGATTTCCATGTCCTCGCCGCGGGCCATCGCCTGGCCCGCGATCCTGAAGGAGGCGGCGATGACCGCCTTCGTCGCCCTTCTCCTGACCATCCCGCTGGTCGGCCTGCGCACGGTGGACCGACCCACCGGCCTCGGGCTGGAGACCCGCTGGAACGAGGTGGCCGCCGCCGTCGGTCTGGTCTTCCTCGGCCGTCTCGGACTCTGCCTGATCCGCGAAGGCCACGCCGTGACCGTCCTGGTGTTGGCCGCCGCCGCCACCGCGGCGGGCTTCTTCATCGCAATGCCGACGGAGGCCCTGCGGGTCATCCTGATCGGCGGCGGCACGGTCATCGCGATCCGCGCCATCCTGGCCATCCGCACCGGCCGCTCCAAGCTGTCGCAGGCGGAGCGCGACAAGCGGATGGACCACATCGCCGCGCAGGTGCAGCACGCCTCGCGCTGGCTCGGCCCGATCGCCGTCGTCGTGGCCCTGGCCTTCCCGTTCACGCCGCTGGCCGACCGCCAGCTGCTGGACATCGGCATCCTGCTGCTGACCTACATCATGCTGGGCTGGGGGCTGAACATCGTGGTCGGCCTCGCCGGCCTGCTCGACCTCGGCTACGTGGCCTTCTACGCCGTGGGCGCCTACTCCTACGCGCTGCTGGCCCATTATTTCGGCTTCAGCTTCTGGGTCTGCCTGCCGCTGGCCGGCCTGCTGGCGGCATTGTCGGGCGTGCTGCTGGGCTTCCCGGTCCTGCGGCTGCGCGGCGACTATTTCGCCATCGTGACGCTGGGCTTCGGCGAGATCATCCGCATCATCCTGATCAACTGGTACCAGTTCACCGGCGGCCCCAACGGCATTTCCGGCATTCCGCGCCCGAGCTTCTTCGGCATCGCCGACTTCACGCGGACCCCGGCGGAGGGCACGGCGGCCTTCCACGAGCTGTTCGGCCTGGAGTTCAGCCCGCTGCACCGGATCATCTTCCTCTATTACCTGATCCTGGTGCTGGCCCTGGTGGTGAACCTGTTCACCATGCGCGTCCGCAAGCTTCCGCTGGGCCGCGCCTGGGAAGCCCTGCGCGAGGACGACATCGCCTGCGCCTCGCTGGGCATCAACCGCACGAACATGAAGCTGGCGGCCTTCGCCATCGCGGCGATGTTCGGCGGATTCGCCGGGTCCTTCTTCGCCACCCGCCAGGGCTTCATCAGCCCGGAGAGCTTCACCTTCATCGAATCGGCGATCATCCTCGCCATCGTGGTGCTGGGCGGCATGGGCAGCCAGATCGGCGTCGTCGTGGCGACCCTTCTGGTCATCGGCCTGCCGGAAGCCTTCCGTGAACTGGCCGACTACCGCATGCTGACGTTCGGCATGGGCATGGTGCTGATCATGCTGTGGCGTCCGCGCGGCCTGCTGGCCCACCGCGATCCGACCATCCTCCTGCACGGCCGTCCCAAGGGCGGAAGCGGCGGACCCGCCGCGGGCACCGCCGCCGCCGCCGGCCAGGGCATCGCCGGGGGGAGCGCGAAGTGATGACGACCCATCCCATGACCACCACGCCCCTGCTGACGGTCGAACACCTCACCATGCGCTTCGGCGGCCTTGTGGCGGTGAACGACGTCTCCTTCTCGGCCAACAACGGCGAGATCACCGCGATCATCGGCCCGAACGGCGCCGGCAAGACCACGCTGTTCAACTGCATCACCGGCTTCTACACCCCCACGGTGGGCCGGTTGACGCTGCGCCACGCCGACGGGAAGGAGTTCCTGCTGGAGCGGATGCCGGGCTACCGCATCTCGCAGAAGGCCAGCGTCGCGCGCACCTTCCAGAACATCCGCCTGTTCGGCGGCATGAGCGTCCTGGAGAACCTGATCGTCGCCCAGCACAACAAGCTGATCCGCGCCTCGGGCTTCTCCATCGCCGGCCTGCTCGGCCTGCCGTCCTACACCCGGACGGAGCGGGAGGCGGTCGATCTCGCCAAATACTGGCTGGACCGCGTGCGGCTTCTGGAGTTCGCGGACTGGGAGGCCGGCAATCTTCCCTACGGCGCCCAGCGCCGGCTGGAGATCGCCCGCGCCATGTGCACCGAGCCGGTGATGCTCTGCCTGGACGAGCCGGCGGCGGGTCTCAACCCGCGCGAGTCGGGCGAACTGGCCGAGCTGCTCACCTACATCCGCGACGAGCATAAGATCGGCGTGCTGCTGATCGAGCATGACATGAGCGTGGTGATGACCATTTCCGACCATGTCGTGGTGCTGGATTACGGGCGGAAGATTTCCGACGGCGATCCGGCCTTCGTCAAGAACGACCCGGCGGTCATCCGCGCCTATCTGGGCGAGGAAGAGGACGAGGAACTGCCGCCGGAGGTCAAGGCCGACCTGCCGGAGGTCGCCAAGCGAGCCGAGGAGGGGGCCTGAGCCATGCTGAAGGTATCGGGCGTCCACACCTTCTACGGCGCCATCGAGGCGCTGAAGGGGGTCGATATCGAGATCGGGGCCGGCGAGATCGTCTCGCTGATCGGCGCCAACGGCGCCGGCAAGTCCACACTTCTCATGACCATCTGCGGCAGTCCGCGCGCCCGCATGGGCCGGATCATCTTCGAGGGGCAGGACATCACGCAGATGCCCACCTACGAGCTGGTCCGCCTGGGCATCGCCCAGTCGCCGGAAGGCCGCCGGATCTTCCCGCGCATGAGCGTGCTGGAGAACCTGCAGATGGGCTCCATCACCGCCAAGCCCGGCAGCTTCGCCAACGAGCTGGAGCGGGTCCTGACGCTGTTCCCGCGCCTCAAGGAGCGCATCGGGCAGCGCGCCGGCACCATGTCGGGCGGCGAGCAGCAGATGCTGGCCATCGGCCGCGCGTTGATGAGCCAGCCTCGGCTGCTTCTTCTGGACGAGCCGTCGCTGGGCCTCGCCCCGCTGGTGGTGAAGCAGATCTTCCAGGCGGTGAAGGACATCAACCGCGAACAGAAGATGACCGTGTTCATGGTCGAGCAGAACGCCTTCCACGCGCTGAAGCTCGCCCACCGCGGCTATGTGATGGTCAACGGCAAGGTCACCATGTCGGGGACCGGCGCGGAACTGCTGGCGAACGAGGAAGTGCGTTCGGCCTATCTGGAGGGAGGTCACTGATGGACGGCGTTCTCGGGTCCTCTCTGCCGGTGTTCCTGGGCCTGACGGTCCTGGTGTTCGGCGGCTGCGGCGTTTTGACCGGCCAGACCCTGGCCGAGGGCTGGAAGCCGGTGTCCAGCGCCATCGCCTATTCCGTCCTGCTGGGTCTGGGCGACCGGTTCCTGGTCTGGGGCCTGTTCGGCGGCCAGCTCCTGTCGGTGTATGGATTCGTGGTGCACACCCTGGTGATCGGCGCGATCACCCTGACCACGTACCGCATTTCGATGGCGCGCCGGATGGTGTCCCAGTATCCTTGGCTGTACGAGCGTTCGGGACCCTTCGGCTGGCGCGAACGCGTCGGCGGAACGCTCGCGCAGTGATTGCGAATTCCATGGGTCCGATCGGGATTGGGACGCGGGTGAAACTGTCGCACTTGGCGATGATCGGACTATAGTGGAACCTTGTCGGCACCGGCGCCCCCAGCCCTTGGGGGACCGGTGAAAAGGCCCCCGCGGGGCCGGCGTACGACTCATAACAGGGAGCCAACGAAACTATGAACTACAAGCTTTCCCTCCTCGTTGCGGTTGCGGCGACCGCTATGACCGCCTCGGTGGCGAAGGCCGACATCGCGGTGGCGACCGCCGGCCCGATCACCGGCCAGTACGCCACCTTCGGCGAGCAGATGAAGAAGGGCATGGAGCAGGCGGTCGCCGACATCAACGCCGCCGGCGGTGTCCTGGGCCAGAAGCTGAAGCTGGAAGTGGGCGACGACGCCTGCGACCCGAAGCAGGCCGTCGCCGTGGCGAACCAGCTCGCCAAGGCGGGCGTGAAGTTCGTCGCCGGCCACTTCTGCTCGGGTTCCTCGATCCCGGCCTCGCAGGTCTACGCCGAGGAAGGCGTCCTGCAGATCTCCCCGGCCTCGACCAACCCGAAGCTGACCGAGCAGGGTCTGAAGAACGTTCTGCGCGTCTGCGGCCGTGACGACCAGCAGGGCCAGATCGCCGGCAAGTATCTGCTGGACAACTACAAGGGCAAGAACGTCGCGATCCTGCACGACAAGTCGGCCTACGGTAAGGGCCTCGCCGACGAGACGCAGAAGGCGCTGAACGCCGGCGGCCAGAAGGAGAAGATCTACGAAGCCTACACGGCGGGTGAGAAGGACTACTCGGCTCTGGTGTCCAAGCTGAAGCAGGAAGCCGTCGACGTCGTCTATGTCGGTGGCTACCACACCGAGGCCGGCCTGCTGGCCCGCCAGATGAAGGATCAGGGCCTGAACGCTCCGATCGTGTCGGGCGACGCGCTGGTGACCAACGAGTATTGGGCCATCACGGGCCCGGCCGGCGAGAACACCATGATGACCTTCGGTCCGGACCCGCGCGAGATGCCGGAGGCCAAGGAAGCCGTTGAGAAGTTCCGCAAGGCCGGCTATGAGCCGGAGGGCTACACCCTCTACACCTACGCCGCCCTGCAGATCTGGGCGGAGGCGGCCAAGCAGGCCAACTCGACCGACTCGGCCAAGATCGCCGACGTGCTGCGCAAGAACAGCTACAACACGGTGATCGGCAAGATCGGCTTCGACGCCAAGGGCGACGTGACCTCGCCGGCCTATGTCTGGTACCGCTGGAACAACGGCCAGTACGCCCAGGTCAAGTAAGCCGGCAGGCCAAAAATCCGGTCGTAGGATCCGTTTTCCAAGGAAAACGAAGTCACGCGAAGGCCCGGCGGGAAACCGCCGGGCCTTTCGCGTGACGTGTTTCGCTTGACGTTGTGCCCGCCGGGCGGATCAGAGGGTGGCGGTCATCGACGGAGGCAGTGGAGACGCCATCGGAGGGGATGTCGGAGGAGGCGCCAAGGCCGGGGAGCGCTCCGCCAGAAGCTTCTCCGAGGTCTGCATCACATCCCGCCAGAAGGCGGCGGCGCGCAGGTTGTTGGCAGCCGTGAGTTCGACGAGGCGGACGCGGCTGATGCGGATGGCGGACTCGCCCAGTTCTTCCACGAGGCGGGTCGCGAACAGGAGCACGTCGTGATCGATTTTCATGACGGCATTAACACGCCGGATCGACGGATTGTTCCGCAGGTGCGAAGACGGTTGTTGCAGCACCGCTACATCCTGGCTCCGGTATGCATGGGGCGCGCAGCGGACACTCGCCAAGCGGGGGCGGTTTGGTGTTTGTATGGTCTGCCGTACCCGCATCGTTCGCGGGTCTGACGTTTTGGGTTTTGGAGATCGGATATGCGCAGAAAGCGCGAAGTCGTCGAAGGCCAGATGTTCCGCAAACTGGGGCCGAGCGGTGGAATCTGGCAGGTGATCGCCATCCGCAAGGATGGGCTGGGCACCCAGCATGCCCAACTGCAGCGGTCCGATGACCATAAGACCTTGAAAACCCTGGCGGTGTCCGCCCTGCTTGATCCCACCCAGTTCGAGATGGTCGCAGAACCGCAGGATTGACCCGAGCGCCGGCGTCGCCTGCGCACCCCTTGAGCAACGTCGCCGCGGAAACGCCGCCCCTGCCGAAAGCGGGGCGTTTTCGTGCGTCCGGATTGCTGGGCCTAGACGCAAACCCACCCCAAAAGTCATGACCCTATCCGATAGTATTAAGAGAAATTCGACAAGCGATTGCTTTGATCGCAAATGAATAGGAAGACCGCGACGAACGTTCGGGTAATGCAGAAATGCAACATCTCTGTGCATCCTTTCGCGGGGCACTTGTGACGGTGAGTGGTTGCTGTTATTTCCGGTTCATGACGTTTCAACCGCCGACGGAATGCGGCGGGCTCGCCCGATGAAGGCTGGCGTCGCCAGACACCCGCCCTTCGAACGGTTCGCTTCGACAGCCCCGGCAACGCCGTGAACAAAGGAAGAAGAAAATGACTCTGCGTGGGATTCTGCTCGGAACGGCGCTCGCGGCGATGCTGCCGACCGCCGCCATGGCCGCGACCGAGGGCTTTTACGTCGGCGCCGGCGCCGGCGTGAACTGGACGCGCGACGCCGATCTGCGCTTCGAAAACACCCCGACCGACGCCAGCACCAGCTTCAAGCTGGGCGGGATCGGCGACATCTCCGCCGGCTACGCGACCGCCGCCGGCCCGCGCGCCGAGCTGGAGTTCGCCTGGCGCTGGCGCAACGCGATCGACAGCACCGACAGCTCCAACGCGGCGGTGAACGGTCTGGGCGGCAAGGCCAGCTCGCTCGCCTTCATGGGCAACGTGCTGTACGACATCAACACCGGCACCGCATTCACGCCCTACATCGGCGTCGGCGCCGGTATCGCCCAGGTCCGTCTGGACCTCGGCGGCTTCGATGACCGCGACTGGGTCTTCGCCTACCAGGGCATCGCCGGCGTGTCCTACGCGCTGAGCCAGAATCTGGCGCTGACGCTGGACTACCGTTACTTCGCGACGCTCGATCCGAAGTTCGATCTGGGCGGCCCGGCCGGCCTCGCCAGCTCCACCGTGAAGGGCGAGTACCAGAACCACACCGTCATGGCCGGCCTGCGCTACACCTTCGGCGCTCCGGCGGCCGCCCCCGCGGCGGCTCCCATCGCTCCGGCGGCTCCGGTGCAGGCGCAGCCGCAGTCGGAGTATCTGGTGTTCTTCGACTGGGACAAGGCCAACATCACCGCGGCGTCCGACAAGATCATCGGCGATGCCGCCGCCTCCGCCGGTCAGGTGCGGGCGGTCAGCATCCATGTGGTCGGCCACACCGACACGTCGGGTTCGCCGGCCTACAACCAGCGCCTCTCGCTGCGCCGCGCCGACGCGGTGAAGAACGCGCTGGTCGGCAAGGGCGTCGCCGCCAACCAGATCACCGTCGAGGGCAAGGGCGAGACCCAGCTCCTGGTGAACACCGGTGCGAACGTCCGCGAGCCGTCGAACCGCCGCGCGCAGATCCTCATCCGCGTGCAGTGAGCCGACGGGCCGCCGGTCCCCGTCGGGACCGGTCGGCGCGATCAGGACAGGAAAAGGGCGTCGCCACCGCGACGCCCTTTTCCTGTCAGCACCACTCCCTTATGAGGGAGAAACACGCGCGGCTTCGCGGAATCATGCATCAATTGTGGCATGAAACCTCCGGTCGGCGTATGAGGTTCATACCGGAAGCCGCACTTTGGTTTGAGACGACCGAGGCCGGCCCGGTCCCAGCGGACCCTGTCCCATCGGGTCATCCCCTCCAGCCGCCTTCGCCGAAGCAGGGTTGTCATGCAGGTATTGATCGCCGACGATCACTCCATTGTTCGCAGCGGCCTGACCCATCTGGTCGGCGAACTGGACGAACAGGCCAACGTGGCCGCGGCGACCAGCTTCGGCCAGTTGACCCAGTTGCTGGACCAGGGGAGCTACGACCTCGTCATCATGGATCTGCGCATGCCGGGCCTCGGCGGCCTGGACGACGTGGAGGCGGTGGTGAAGCGGGTGGCGCCGGTGCCGGTCGTCGTCTTCTCGATGATCGACTCGCCGGACGAGATGCGCGCCGTGCTGTCGCGCGGGGTGCGGGCCTTCATCCCCAAATCCACCGACGACGTGCTGGTCGTGAACATCCTGCGTCTGGTCATGGCCGGCGGGTCCTATGTGCCGCCGGTCCTCGGCATGCCGGGGATCGCCCAGGCGCCGGCCGCCGCCAAGCCGCAGGAGCCGAGCGTCTTCGACGGCATGACCCGCCGCCAGCTGGAGGTGCTGGACCTGCTGGCCCAGGGCCTGTCGAACCAGGAGATCGGCGAGCGGCTGGGCTTGAACCTGTCCACCGTCAAGACCCACGTCACCGGCGTGCTGAAGGCGCTCGGGGTGGGAAGCCGGACCCAGGCGGTGCTGCTGGTCAAGGAATCAGGCCGCGACCGTCTCGTGTAGGCTGCGGACCAGGGGAACCCCCACGGCGAACACCGTGCCGCGCCCTTCGGCCGAGCGCAGCTCCAGCGGGTGGCCGAGCAGGCGGGCCAGCCGGTCGACGATGGCCAGCCCCAGCCCGATCCCCTCGCTGCGGTCGCGGTCGGGACGGTCGAGCTGCACGAATTCCTCGAAAATGCGCCGGCGGTCGGACTCCGCGATGCCGCGCCCAGTGTCGTAGACCTCGATCCACACCGTGTCGCCGCGGCGCCGGCAGCCCATCAGCACGCCTCCCTGTTCCGTGTAGCGCACGGCGTTGGTCAGAAGGTTGCGCAGGATGCGCTCCAGCAGGAACGGGTCCGTCCGCACCGACAGATCCGTCGGAACGACGCGCAGCCGCAGCCCCTTGTCCTCGGCGATCCCGGTGAACTCCGCTTCGAGCTGGTCGAACAGGGCGGACAAGGTGACGTCGGCGGGCTTCGGCTCGACCACCCCCGATTCCAGTTTCGAGATCTCCAGGATGGCGTTCAGCAGGTCGTGCATGGAGCGTTGGGCCAGCCGCAAGTCCTTCACCAGCGCCAGGGCGCGGGGCTTGTCGAGCTGCCGTTCCAGCATGCCGGTGAACATGTTGATGGCCTGCAGCGGCTGCTTCAGGTCGTGCCCGGCGTGGGCGAGGAAGCGCGACTTCGCCAGATGGGCCTGCTCCGCCGCCACCTTCGCCGTGTGCAGCTCGGCGGTGCGGGAGCGCACCTGGGCCTCCAGGGTGGCGTTGGTCTGCTCCAGCGCCTGGGTCATTCGGGTGATGTCGGCGAATTGATTCTGCACCTGCCGGACCATCGGGCGGAAGATCACCAGGACCTCGGCGCACAGCGTCAGCAGGGTCAGGATCAGGGCGGCGAAGCCCAGATTGTGCAGGGTGGCGAAGCCGCGCTCGCCCGCTTCTTGGTAGCGCGCCACCATGTGCTCCAACCCCGCCAGCAACGGCCCGAGCGCCTGATGGGTGACAAGGTCGGCCTCGGGCATCCCGGGGGGCAGGCCGGCGGGACCGGCGGCGATCACCGCCCGGAGCGCGGCGATGTGGCGGAGGACCAGATCGTTCAGCGGTTCCGGCCCGTCGAAATAGAGACGCCGCACGTCCTTGCCCATGGCCGGTCCCTCGTCGGCGCCGGTCAGGCGCCGGTGGGCGTTCTCGAACATGTCGGTCGCCTCGGCCAGTCGGGCGGTCAAGGCGCTCCGTTCGGCGTCGGTCGGGGCGTTGCGGAGCTGCTCGGCCAGCAACGCGGTGCGCTGGGACAGCATGCGCTGGCGCCCCGAGATGTTCACCACCTCAAGCATGTCGGCGTGCTGGTCGATGACCCGCTCGGTCATGATGAAACCGGCCAGCGTGCACAGCGCGATCACCCCGAGCGCCAGCCCGTAGCGAAGCGTCATCCAGCGCGCCGTGGTGTTGCCGATGGGGACCATGCCGTCCGTCCTTCCGGTGCGGACCTTGACGATGATCAAGGCCGGGTTATGCACGAAGGATTACTGTACCGCCATAGCCGATGCTCGGCATTCGCGAATGCAGAAAACGAACGCAGCGATCCTTGGGCAGCGGATCAGGAAGGGGAGGGCGGCCACTCATGGCGATCAGTCGCGCGGATCTGTTCCGGGGACGCTTCCGCCCCGAGTCCGTTCCGTCCGAAGCGCAGCAGGCATTGCAGGCGCGCATCGGTGCGGCGTGCCTGTCCTACACCGGGACCGATTGCCGGATGTGCGGCGACCATTGTGACCGCGGCGCGATCCGTTTCCGCCCGCTGGGGCGCGGCCGTTGGCTGCCGGTCATCGAGGAGGGAAACTGCACCGGCTGCGGCGACTGCGCGGGCGTGTGCCCGGTCAAGGCCGTCACGATGGAGGCGGCCGCTTGAGATTGCCGGTCTGAACTGGGAACGCTGCTTCTAAACCCTCTGTTGGTAAGGCGGATTCACCCCCCTGTCTGCCAACGGAGAAACACATGTGGTGGCGCAACGTAACGCTGGTCTACGCCGCGGCCTTTACGGCCATCGGCATACTGGGCTTCATTCCGACCTTCCTGTCCCCGCCCCCGGAAGGCATGGTCCTCGCGGTCGAGTCCTTCCACGGCTATCTGCTCGGGCTGTTCCCGGTGAATCTGCTGCACAACATCGTGCATCTGCTGTTCGGCCTGTGGGGCTTCTTTGCCTATTTCTCCAGCCGCCTCGCCTCGCGCACCTATCTGCGCAGCGTGGCCGTCGCCTACGCCGCCCTGACCGTTCTCGGCTTCATTCCGGGTCTGAACACGCTGTTCGGTCTGGTGCCGTTGCACGGCAACGACATCTGGCTGCACGCCGTCCTGGCCATCGTCGCCGGCTATGTCGGCTTCATGGTGCATGAGACGGACGTCGGCACGGAGAAGCGCGCCGAGTGGCGGGCCTGACCGCCGGTGGGATGAGAGCGATCGGAGGCCCGGCCGTCAGGCCGGGTCGTCTCCCTGGAATCCGCAGGCGGCGAGCGCCGCGCGCATGTGGGGCGGAACCGGCGCCACCGCGCCGACCGCCTCGCGTGACGGGTAGAGGGGCAGCGAGATGGCCCGCGACTGCAGATGCAGCGGATGCCCCTCCGGCCCGCCATATTGCGGATCGCCGAGCAGCGGGCAGCCCAGCGCCGTGGCGCAATGCACACGAATCTGGTGCGTGCGCCCGGTGTGGGGCTTCAGTTCCAGCCACGTCGTGCCGTCGCCGCGGCCCAGCACCCGGTAATCGGTGACGGCGCTCTGCCCATCGTCGGCCACGACGATCCGCCAGCCGCCGGTCTTGTTGGTGACCTTCTTCAACGGCAGCTCGATGCGCCCCCGCTCCTCCGGCGGGGCGCCGGCGACGACCGCCCAATAGGTCTTGTCGACCTTGCCGTCCTGGAACAGCTTGCCCAGCTTGCGCAGGGCTTTCGGGTGACGCCCGAGGATCAGGCAGCCGGCGGTGTCGCGGTCCAGCCGGTGGGCGAGCCCCGGTGGTTTCGGAAAGCCGAAGCGCAGTGCGTCGAAATGGCGCTCCAGATTGGGACCACCGCCCGGACCGGCGTGGACGGGCAGGCCGGCGGGCTTGTCGATGATGAGCATCAGCCCGTCGCGGTAGAGAACGCGGGCCTGGATCTGTTCGGGTGTCATGATGCCTTAACGGACGAGTCGGTCAGTCTTCCTCATCCTCTTCGGGGTTGAAGGCGGCTTCGTCAACGGTTGTCAGCACATCGGGCCGGATCGCGGCCAGCGCCAGCAGCACCGTCCGGACCGTTTCCGGCGCGTGCGCATCGCCCGCCACCTGGGCCGCGAGCGTGTCCGTCAGCACGGGTTCCGCCGGGGCGCGACGGCGGATCAAGCGCCGATCAACGATGACCTCGGTGGCGCACAGGGCGCGGCGCGGGGCGTCGGCGGTCCTGGCGGTCGGGGCATCGGGCATGGCGGGGCCTCGCTTTGCGGGCAATGGCCCCCGGCCGGACCCTCCCCCGCTCTCGGCGGACCATCGGTCCGCCAATTGCGCCGGCGCCAACCGTCGGATTGCGCGCAGGCGGACGCCGGGGAGGGAATGGGAAGGCCGGGCGTCAGGCCAGCTTCAGTTCCTTGAAAAAGTCGTTGCCCTTGTCATCGACGATGATGAAGGCTGGGAAGTCCTCGACCTCGATGCGCCAGATGGCTTCCATGCCGAGTTCCGGATACTCGATGCACTCCACCTTCTTGATGCAGTCCTGGGCCAGACGGGCCGCGGCGCCGCCGATGGAACCCAGATAGAAGCCGCCGTGCGCCTTGCAGGCCGCAGTCACTTCCGGGCTGCGGTTGCCCTTGGCCAGCATGACCATCGAGCCGCCCGCCGCCTGGAACTGCTCGACGAAGCTGTCCATGCGCCCGGCGGTCGTCGGGCCGAAGGAGCCCGAGGCGTAGCCCTCCGGGGTCTTGGCCGGGCCGGCGTAGTAGATGGGGTGGTTCTTGAAATAATCCGGCAGCGGCTCGCCGGCGTCCAGCCGCGCGCGCAGCTTGGAATGGGCGAGATCGCGGGCGACGATCAGCGGACCGGTCAGCGACAGGCGCGTGCGGATCGGATACTGCGTCAGCGTGGCGAGGATTTCGCTCATCGGCTGGTTGAGGTCGATCTTGACGACCTCGCCGGCCAGATCGCCGTCGGTGATCTCCGGCAGGTACTTGGCCGGATCGGTCTCCAGCTGCTCCAGGAAGATGCCGTCCCTGGTGATCTTGCCCACCGCCTGACGGTCGGCCGAGCAGGACACGCCGATGCCGATCGGCATGGAGGCGCCGTGGCGCGGCAGGCGGATGACCCGGACGTCGTGGCAGAAATACTTGCCGCCGAACTGGGCGCCGATGCCCATGGTCTGGGTCAGCTTGTGCACCTCGGCTTCCATGGCGAGGTCGCGGAAGGCGTGCGCGTCCTCACCGCCCTCGGTCGGCAGGTTGTCGAGGTAGCGGGCCGAGGCCAGCTTCACCGTCTTCAGATTCTGCTCCGCCGACAGGCCGCCGATGACGATGGCGAGGTGGTAGGGCGGGCAGGCCGAGGTGCCGAGATAGCGGATCTTGTCCTCGAGGAACTTCAGCAGCCGGTCCGGCGCCAGCACCGACGGGGTGGCCTGATGCAGGAAGGTCTTGTTGGCCGACCCGCCGCCCTTGGCCATGAACAGGAACTTGTAGGCGTCCTCGCCCTCCGCGTAGATCTCGACCTGGCCCGGCAGGTTGTTGCGGGTGTTCTTCTCCTCATACATGGAGATCGGGGCGAGCTGGCTGTAGCGCAGGTTGCGCTTCAGATAGGCGTCGCGGGCGCCCTCCGACAGGGCGGCCTCGTCGCCGCCCTTGGTGAAGACGCGGCGGCCCTTCTTGCCCATGATGATGGCGGTGCCGGTGTCCTGGCACATCGGCAGCGTGCCGGCCGCGGCGATGTTGGCGTTCTTCAGCAGGTCCAGCGCCACGAACTTGTCGTTCGGCGAGGCTTCCGGATCGTCGAGGATCGCGCGGATCTGGCCGAGATGGCCGGGACGCAGCAGGTGGTTGATGTCCTTGAAAGCCTCTTCGGCCAGCAGGCGCAGGCCCTCCGGCTCCACCTTCAGGATCTGCTCGCCGTCGAACTCGACCACCGAGACGTAGTCCGAGGTCAGTTTGCGGTAGGTCGTGTCGTCCTTGGCCAGCGGGAACAGCGTC
This sequence comes from Azospirillum formosense, assembly GCF_040500525.1. NCBI lineage: Bacteria > Pseudomonadati > Pseudomonadota > Alphaproteobacteria > Rhodospirillales > Azospirillaceae > Azospirillum > Azospirillum formosense. The sequence goes on from NZ_CP159402.1 coordinate 1,169,698, forward strand.
GCGGCGCCGCGGGCGGGGCTGATGTCATCGCGCATTCGGGGGGCTTCCTTCCTGTTCTTGGGTCACAGGCCCCGATGCGGCGCGCGGCAGCGCGCAAAAGGGCCAGGGCCACGCTCGCGCACCGTTATACACCCCTGCGCCCGCCGCACAACGGGAACGGAACGCCCTGCGGCGATAAGGAAAGGGCGTTGGCCGGGCCCGGAAACGCCGCGGCCCGGCCCCACCGCCGAAGCGTTGGATGCCGGGCCGCAGCCGCTCAATATGGACAGTGACTTACGCGGCGCTCTTGAACTGTGCCGTCAACTCGGGCCGGGCCTCGGTCACCGGCTCCGCCGGAGCGCCGGCCCATTCCGTATGTGCCGGGATTTCCTCGCCCTTCATGACCAGGGTCAGCGGGCCGAGATGGGCGTAATCGCCGACGCTGGTGTCGTACAGCACCGTGGAGCCGGCGCCGATGGTGACGCCGCGGCCGACCTTCACGCAGCCGACCTTCATCACGCGGTCCTCGTAGAGGTGCGTCTGCAGGGCCGACAGGGCGTTCACCGCGCTGTAATCGCCGACCGACACGCAGTCGAACTCCGTGATGTCGGTGGTGTCCATGAAGACGCCTTCGCCGAACTTGGTGCCGAACAGGCGCAGCACCCAGGGCAGCATCGGCGTGCCGCGCAGATGGTCGAGCAGCACCTTGCCGGCGAGCCCCCAGTAGAGCACCGCCACCGCTTCCGTCTTCATGGCCCACCAGGACCACATCGGCTTGACGGTCGGCGCGTAGCGGCCCATCAGAAGCCACTTCACCAGGATGACCACCGCCACCATCGCGACCGGGATGGCGACGCTGACCCCGAGGAACTGCGCCAGGAAGGCGCCGTAGCGCTGCTCCAGGATGGCCGGGGCGAACAGCTCGACCGCCAGCGTGCCGAAGGTGATGAACAGCATCGTCGGCATCGACAGGCTGAAGGCCTCGAACACCGCGCGGCCCAGGCGCCGGGCCTTGGATGGCTCGTAGGTCCAGTTGGCGCCGACCCCGTCGAAGCGCTGGCGCACCGGCAGCTTGATGGGCGGGCTGCCGAACCACGTCTCTCCGGCGGACATCGCCTCGTTGCCGGGCGGCTTCGACTTGATGCCGATCAGCGAACCCGTGGGGATGCTGGCGCCTGCCGGCACCACCGCGTCGTTGCCGACGAACACGCGCGCCTCGGTCTTCACCGGCTTCAGGAACATCCAGCCGCGACGGATGTCCTCGTCGCCCAGCACCACCTCATCGGCGATGAAGCACTTCTCGCCGATCTCGACGAGGTCGTAGCGCCCGGCGAGGTTGGTGGAGATCTCGGCGTCCTTGCCGATCTTGGCGCCCATCAGCCGGTACCACGCCCGCATGTAGACCGTGGCGTAGAGCGAGCTGAGCGTGTCCAGCATCACCTCGGTGGACAGCGCCACCATCCATTTCCGCAGATAGAAGCCGCTGTGCACCGAGTAGGTGCCGGCCTCGACGCGCGGCAGGACAATCCAGCGCACCGCGGCGATCATGCAGACCGTCACCGCGACCAGCGCCATGGCCGTCGGCCAGGCGATCAGCGGCAGATAATAGAGGTAGCTGACACCGAAGACCGACCCCAGCACCCCGTCCAGATTGTCGAACAGGTAGAAGGCCGGGAAGATGGGCATCAGCGAGATCGGCGGCAGGGCAAGCAGCATCGCCGTGTAGAAGGCGGCGTTCAGCCCGCGGCGCAGCCGTCCGGCGGTCGCCGTGGCGGGCAGCTCCGCCCGGTCGACGCTGCCGATGCGGCGGGCGGGCGAGCCGTCCCAACGCTCATAGGCGCCGGTGCGGGCGCCGGCGGGCAGCGCGGTCAGGTCGGCCAGCTCCGTGCCGGGACCGACCACCGCGTCCACGCCGATGACGCAGGAGGTGCCGACATAGGCGTCCGCGCCGATCTCCACCGCGCCGATGACCAGCTCGTTGCCGATCACCTCGGCGTTTGCCAGCTTCACCTTGCCGCCGATCGAGGCGCCGGCCCCGATGGTGACGAGGTCGATGGCCCCGGACTCGAACTCGCCGATCAGCGCCTCGTCGCCCACCTTGGCGCCGAGCGCGCGCAGAAGGACCCGCATGACCGGGGAGCCCTGGAACCATTTCAGATGGACGAGGCTGATGAAGCGCTGCGCCAGCCACCAGCGGTAGTAGTAGGCGCCCCACAGCGGGTAGCGACCGGGTTTCGTCCGCCCGATGACCAGCCACTTGGCCGCGACGGCGATCACCACCGTGGCCGCGTTGATGACCATGTAGACGCCGAGCAGCGTGACGATTTCCTGGAGGAAATTGGCGTCCTCGCCGGACAGCAGCATGTAGCTGACGAAGACGCCCAGCCACTGCGCCGTCATCAGCGCCAGGATGACGGGCAGGGCCGCCGCTTGCGCCGCACCGCAGAGGAAGCGGCGGAGCAGGGGAGGCGGCGTGAAGGAACGGTCCTTGCGCTCCGCCCCGCCGCCGTTGCCGCCGCGCGGCGCGCGGGCGTCCAGCCGCTCGGCCATGGCGCGCAGGCTGCGGGCGCCGTAGACGTCCTGCAGGGTCAGCCCGTCGAGATGGCGGGTTTCCCGCACCGCCGACACGAACCGCGCGGCGAGCAGCGAATGCCCGCCCAGATCCATGAAGAAGTCGGCTTCCAGCGGGACCGCCTGGCCGGGGAAGACGCGCTTGGCGGCCTCCAGGAGGGCGGCCTCGGTCGGGGTCTGCGGCTCGTCCTGTTCGCCGGGGCCGGTGTCGTCGGTCAGCGGGGCGGCCTGAAGCGCCTTGCGGTCGGCCTTG